>CAYQFW010000054.1:0-7086 GCA_964416955.1 uncultured Ruminococcus sp. | reverse complement strand
GCGGCAACGGCGATAAGGGAGAAAACGGTGGAGCCTTCGACTTCCCGTTTGGTGAATAAACCGTAAATATGACGAAAAAGCGAAGTTTCATAACGAAACTTCGCTTTTTCTATTTAAAAGGGAGACTTGTCGTTAAAATGTGAATAAACCTAAAATCTTTTTGTGGATAGCCTCAAAGTCTAGACGGTTGAGCGCGTTGTTACAGTCGGTATCAGCTAATGGGTTAAAGGGTTTGGTTGAAGTGTCGATTTGTTCTTTGTTGTGAACTAAATCCCTGATATCAAGCTCGCCGTCACCGTTAGAATCACCCGAGCCGTAGGAAACATAAGAGATACTCTTTCTGCCGTCGGATTTTGTGTAGGAGCTACTCGTACCGCAGTTGCCCCAAGTTACACGCCAATTAGTTAGCAGGCTGGAATATTCGTCATCAGCTAAAAGGTTGGTTTGCGCTTCATCTTCTGCGCGGTAAACCTTTAGGTCTGATACGTACAAATCAAACTTGTCGCCCGCGGGTACTGCTTCAAAGTAGAAGTCAAGAAGATAATAACCGTAAATTGCTTGGTCCTCTGTTAAGGTAAAGCTGTATTTTACTGTGTTGCCAAAGCTTCCCGCATCGGTCATAAGTCTTTGCGGGTCGTTTGAAACTAAAGCCCCTTTACTTGCTTTCAAAGAAGTAGAGCCGTTTATACGGTTTTGGTCGTCTCGGCCGTATAATAGTAAATTTGAACCTGTTCCACTTATATCGGGACTGTAATATTTGTATGATACGATGTATTCGGTATCTTTTTGTAGCGGTGTTTTTAACAGCTGACCAAAATGCAAATATGCCGCACCTGTAAAGCTAGAATTATCTATCGTCATCTTGATTGCGTTTTTAAATAGGCTTGGCTCATAGGGAATATATTCAAAGGCTTCTATTCTTGCAATTTTAGTGGCTACGTTTTCACCTGACTGATAGTCGCTGTACCAGTTAGCCAAATCGGTCTTATAGTCATCACATTCAAGCAAATTGTTTTTGTTGGGGTCATCAGACCTATAAAGCGTAAGGTCTGCAAGATATAAATCAAATTTCGTTCCTGCCGCACATACAAAGTAGAATACAACGTATTGATAACTGTATGCCGCCTGTTCTTCGGTTAGTACAAAGGTGTATTCGGTGCGGTTACCGCTGTTAGTGTTTGTCATAGCAGTACAGCTTGAATGGGCACTGTTACTCGTATGGTGTTCTTTTATTTTGCCGTAGGTATTGCTCTTTGTATCCATGCCGCCTATAAAGATAGAGTTAATTTTGCTGAAATTTGAATTATTTGTAAAAGAAAGGGTGTATTCGGTATCAGCGGAAAGCGCCCGTTTAGAGGAGATACATATACGGTCATACGCAGTAGAGGTGCCCGAATTATTATAACCTATATGGAGCATGGTTTTTTGGTCGTTAGAATAGGTAAAAGCCGCAAAACCCCAACCGTTGTGGTTGCCTGTTTTGTTATCGGTGGTGGTTTCAAGGGTGAGGGTTTCGGCAGTTTCGGGAATATCAATATTGAAGGTATAAAACTCACCCTTCGATATGGTTTGAGAGTCTATAAGTTCATTATCGATATAAATAGAGAAGGTAGCGGAATTTGCGCCGTATGCAGGGGCGCTTGCGGTCATTCCGGCGGTAGTTATAAATTGCTCTGAACCGTTAGGAATAGTGCACTCAAGCGTGGTAGGTGCGTTTACGCCAACTCCTTTTTCAAATGTATTACCTGCTATTGTTATAGCGCTTTTGCCGTCGGCTGAGAGATCGCTATGAATATAACTTGTACCGCCGCTTACAATAGTATAATCCAGGTCGGAGAAGTATTCCAGCACGTTAAGGTTCGCGGTATCGGGTATTTTATAGGCATCCTTAAGCTTAAAGCCTACGTTACCCCAAGCGGCGTGGTTGCTGTCGCGTATACCCTCGCAGAAAAGGCCTACCTTTTGTGTGGATTCGGGAATATTTATTCTAAATACGTAATAATCACTTTGAGTAAGTGCAGGGGAGGAAGCATATAGCACATCGTCAAAGTAGACGTGGAAGGTTGCTTCGTATGAAAGTCCTTTTCCGTCTGACTGGTCCTTTCCGACTACTGCAAGGAAGGTGGTAGCACCTTTTGGAATTTCGGCGGTAAGATATGGCGAAAGGGTTGAAACGGTGTTTAAATCTATACTTGTGTTATTTGCGTTTACACCGATACCCTTTGAATACTCGGACCCGTTGATTTTAATTGTTTTTCCGTCAACCGAGGTATTGGTTTTTGTGTAGTTTGTACCCCACGAACCCGTTGCAGAGTAGGAGTCAAGGTCGGTAAAGAATACGTCAACCTCGTCCTGCCGTACAAGCTCTAACAGTAAGGTGTAGCTTTGTGTAACTTGGGCGATAATATCGCCGCTTTCAACAAGTACAAGATAGGCGGTTATATCTACTACACCGTCGCCGTCATTTGTAAGTGTAATACCTGTGGTTTCGTCGAAAAGGATGGAATTTTCAACGTCTGCCACTTTATTAAAGTTGTAACGAAGTTGGATATTATCGTAGCGACTCAATCCCGTACTGTATACCGAAACGGTGTCGTTTTCGGCAAAAACATTTGATTCGGGGTCGTCGAGAGTAAGGGATACTTCGCTTACGTAATCATCCATGCTGCCTAAATTGTAAACATTGTTATATCCCATGGCGGTAAGAGTGAGCACGGCTTGCGCGCTTCGCTTACCTGCTGAGCAGTAGCATATAATATAGGTGTCTTTATCGGACAACTGTGCCTCGGCTTCGGTAATTAAGGCGGTGTATAAAATATTTATTGCACCGTCTAAATGACCTGCTTCGTATTCTTCGGCAGTTCTCACGTCAAGCAAAATTGCATTTTTGTTATTTACGTAGTAATTTGCCGTAACACCGCCTATGCGGTTATCGTTAGCCGCGTTTGACATTGTTTGGTTTATAGGATACTCAAAGCTTGAAATATGGCTTATGGTATTACCGTTGCTGTCGGTTACGTATACCTTTACCGTTCCTGCGGTAAACTCGGTCGGGATTTCAACCGATGAAGCAATTTCGGTCATAGCTTCGGAAAGCTCTGCAGAAGTAGTATTGCTCGTTACGGAGATACCGTTTGCATCAAGTAAGTCAACTACAAGGTTGGCATTTGTAGTTTGGGTTGACATCGCCGAAAGGGTTGCTGTAACGGTACTGTCGGTTTGGGAAACGGCAGGGTAGTCGGCGATAACATCCGCACTTCTTAATGCTACCGATTTAAGCGTAACTGAGGAATTGTCTGAACTAATACCTTTTACCGAAAGGCCTATGCCTGTCTCGGCACCGCTTTCGTACCATACCGAGATAACAGCGGTTTTACCGCCGTTAATATCCCAAACGGAGGTGTAAGAGTTATTGCCTGCGGCATAAATATTTACGCCTGCCGTGGCATTCTTGACCTCAATTTCAATATCGGCTCTTGTGAAAACCGATACACTTGGCAGCATAATTTCAAGTGTGTCGCCGTATTGGTTTAAAGTTACACCGTTTTGGGTGATTGTTGCGGTGGTGACCGAGCCTACAAAATAATCTGATAAAATATTTGCGTTTTCTTTTCTCGAATCGGTGGTGTAGTCTATGTAGTCAACGTCAGCGTCAAGCGAGGTATAATCAGTTACGTTTGCTCCTATAGAGCTGTGAACCAAAGGAACGGTATCAGCCGAGAGTATAACTGCATCAAGAATTATACCGCCCGTATAGTCATAGGTGTTGGTAATAGTGATAACCGCTTTTGCGGTAGCCTTTACGTTCGAAGAATATGTTGCAGTAAATACTTTGTTAAGCGTGGTGCCGCTTGCGCCTGTAACAGACTCTTCGAAAAGCTTTTCTCCGCCGACAAAAAGCTCAATCGTTGCATCTGATTTAGACAATGCAAATGGAATTGTAACGGTACGTTCAAGACTGTCTGACGGGAGGGAGATTTCATAGTATTCGTTGTCGCTGTCACCGTAGCCGTAAAGTATTTTTGCTTGAGTCGCAGAGGTGGATTTTTCTATAATATCTCCGTCGGACCAAGTATATTTACTGTAAGCCGCAGTTGCCGCTTGCTCACTGCCCGAAGCTTCTACGCATATACTGTTGCCGCCGCTTGCTTTTGAAATATTATTTATTCGGGTGTATGTGCCATTCCAATACCAGTCAAGATTACCGCCCTCGGTAAGATTGGTTGTACTTAAAGTGGTTCCTATTTGTGCCGAAGCCGTACTCGTTATATCCGAAACAATTTCTACGGCATCAGCATAAATATTTTCACCCGATATGGTTATTTGCAGTCCTTCTTTTCCGTTTGAAAAATATTTTATACTGTAAACTATTGTACTCGAATTTGCAGGGATGGTTTTATTAGTTATTTTGCCATCGATTTCGCTTGTTATGGTCATAGCTTGCGGAGAGTTGCCTAAATATAAATTTACCGTTTGTTCGGCATCTGCTTTGGGTATATTAAACGTAATACTGCCGTTTGCCGATAAACCTTCTTTGATACCGTTATATGTATTAGTAGTCGTATAGGTTTCGGTGGGACCTTCGACTTGGAAGGTGATTTGGTCGTCGGAATTGACGTCAGCTGACAATATCTTATAGTCTATACCGTCAGTGCCTTCAAAGACAATGTCATTTTCGTTGGTGCTTGTGCTTGCAGCCATTGAAACCTTCGGTTTGCTTTCAGTAGGAGTAAGCTTTAAAATAGAGCTTTGGTGAGAAGCAAGTGTAACAGTATAACTTGTATTAGCTTCAAGGTCTGTTTTTTCAAAAAGGTCGCGTATAGCAACATTTCCGTTGTAACCGTAATCCTCAAAATCAATGGTTACGGTTTGAGTAAGCTCTGAACGGTTCACGAGCATTATAGCCTTTGTATCAGAGTCAGCACTGCCGAGTGGTTTTAACCAAACCTCAATATCCGAACCGATACTACCGACATAGGATGCGGCGATACAAGCGGAGTCTTGGTCAATAGCGATAAGCTCCTCGTTGGTGAGTAATGAAAGGGTTTGGTCGGTCATGGTGGTTAGGTCGTTACCCATTACCAAAGGTGCTGAGAACATGCACCAAAGAGCAAAATGTGTTTTATCTTCCTCGTGCGACATACCTTTACCCACAACCAACATATCAGGGTCGTTTACGTGACCGGGAGCGGTGAGAGGGGATAGGTTTTTCATTTTGTCAACCTGAACCATCATTGAGTCAAAGCTTTTACCCGACATATCAATATCAGAACCTATTCTCCAAGAATCGGCGATCAATTGCCAAGGGCCGTTATATGCCCACATACATATATTATATATTTTATCCTTGTTATAAACGCTTTCGATTTCATTTATAATATTACCTATTTTGGTGTATTGTTCAGCCCCGCTGAGTCCGGCGTGTTGTCCGCCGCACCAGTCAACCTTTATAAAGTCGAAACCCCAACATTCAACACCAGGGTCTTCGGGGTTGTTTTGGGCGTAAGTATCACGGTATGTGCCATCACCTAAATATCTGTAAAGGTCATCTGCTTCGTGTTGATATAGTCCTACGCCAACACCCCAATCGCGGGTATTATTTGCAGACCACGAACAGTTGTTATCACCTGCGTCGGTGTATATTCCGGCCTTAAGTCCCTTTGAATGTGCATAATCGGCTATGGTCTTCATACCATTTGGGAACTTCGTTTCGTCTACAAGAAGGCGACCTGTGGTTTCGTCACGTCCGTTTTGATATCCGTCATCTGTATTGAAGTATTCATATCCTGCATCTAAAAGACCTAAGCTTACCATAAGGTCCATTTGCTCTTTTAACTTTTCTTCGGTTATAGAACTTCCGAACGCATTCCACGAAGACCAACCCATAATGGGCGTTTTTCGGGATTCAAAGGTTTCTTCTGCCACGGATTGCACCTCACTTTCTTCAGCAATTATCACTAGTGTACTGTTGAGGCTACTGAATACAATGAGTGTGGCCAAAATTACTGATAGCAGTTTTTTCATTTTTACATTTCCTTTCCTGCAAAATTCTGCATTTTTAATTTTACTTTCCGTATAAAATATCGTAAATAGAGAAAGGGGTCTCAATAATGTAAAAAAAGGTTTTGGAGTTTGAAATTAGGATATTCGTATGATATAATTTTAATGGGTATTTTTATACTGATAAGAGGGTGAAATTTTGAAAAGTTACTCAGAAAAATATTTCGATAACAGTATACATTTTTGGAATGTACTTAATGCGAATCGGCAGTTCGGTATTATA
This sequence comes from uncultured Ruminococcus sp., assembly GCA_964416955.1. Taxonomy (GTDB): domain Bacteria; phylum Bacillota; class Clostridia; order Oscillospirales; family Acutalibacteraceae; genus UBA737. Next base: position 803 of record CAYQFW010000054.1, on the reverse strand, counting down.
CCTGTTCAAGTGGGCCATCAACAATGCGGAGTAGGTCACGAATATGACGGTATACGTAGAGAAACGCTTATTCATTATGTTTCTTCAGGTAAGGGTATATTTAAAAAGGACGGAAAGACTTATGAGGTATCTCCGGGGCAGGCGTTTGTTATAAACAGAGGCGAGAAGAATTATTATTGCTCGTCAGCTGAAAATCCTTGGCATTATTATTGGTTCACTTTTGAACCCGGAGTTTTTGAGCAACAATTCAAACAACTTCCACCCGTCATAGATATAAAAGATGCTTCTATTTTTACAAACACTATAAAGCGTGCCGAAGCGGGTACCCTTACCGATACGTACGTTATAGCGCAAATTTTGCTTTTGTATGACCAAATTTTTGGTGTGCAAAATGATGTGACCGATTATGCAGTTCGGGTTTCAAATTATATAAATCTTAACTATATGCGCAGTATTAAGGTAGAAGAATTGGCGCGGATTTTAGGATTGGACCGAAGTTATCTTTCAAAGTTTTTTAAGAAAAAATACGGCATTTCGATTAAACAATATATTGTCGATTTACGGTTTAAAAAAGCAAAAGAATTTCTCGAAAACGGTATGGGGGTTAAGGAAACTGCACATATGGTAGGGTATAATGACCCATATGCTTTTTCAAATATGTTTAAAAAAATTTATGGCATTTCACCGAGCAAAGCAGGTGAACAAAACGGTTGACAAAAGTGAAACTTGTCCCTATTGTACCTCAACCATATCAAATACTCTACTGCTTTACAATATGAAATATGATTTTAAACGATTATTTT
>CAYQFW010000053.1:0-7124 GCA_964416955.1 uncultured Ruminococcus sp. | reverse complement strand
AAATAGGTGAAAAATTGGTAATAGTGCCGAGTTGGGAACAATATGAAAACAAAAACGGCAGGACGGTCTTGAATATTGACCCGGGCGCCGCTTTCGGCACAGGTACTCACGCCACAACCTCGCTTTGCCTTTCGCTTTTGGAAAATTATATAACCGATACTACCAAAATGCTCGATATAGGTACAGGCAGCGGTATTTTAAGTATTGCTTCGGTGCTTTTGGGGGCAAAAAAGGCTGTTGGTGTTGATATCGACGCGCAGTCGGTTAAAACCGCGAAAGAAAATGCCGAAATCAATAATATCGCCGATAGGTGTGAGTTTATTGTGGGCGATTTGGCGGATAAGGTAAGCGGAAAGTACAAAGTTATTTGCGCTAATATCGTAGCTGATGTTATAATAAAGTTGTTTGACAATGTAGAACAATTTTTAGAACAAGACGGCGTATTTATAATATCGGGTATTATTGATATGAGAAAAGACGATGTGCTTCAAAAGGCTGGTGAAATGGGCTTTGCTGTAGCAGAAGAATGCTGCAAAGACAACTGGTGCGCATTTGTACTTAAAAAGATTTAGGAGAAAATTTATGCTTGAATTTGAGCAGTTAAAATTAAGGCTTGAGGGAAGTGAAGCGGAGCTTCGCGACCTAAAAAGTGCTTTAGGTTACGACCGCCTTTGCAGAGAAATTGAAGAACTCGAAACTAAAGCCAGCGCCCCTGATTTTTGGGATGATATGGAAAACTCTCAAAAGATTTTGCAAAGAACGGGTAAGCTTAAAAATACGGTGGAAACTTATGATAATTTGTGCTCGTCTTACGAAGATTTAGAGGTGCTAATTGAAATGGGTGACGAAGAGGAAGATTTGTCTTTGGTAGACGAGATAGAAACTTCCATTTCGGAGTTCGAAAACGGTTTAGCGTCTTTAAGGCTTCAGACCTTGCTTACGGGAGAATATGATAAAAACAACGCGATTCTTACCTTCCACGCGGGCGCGGGCGGTACTGAAGCGATGGATTGGGTTTCAATGCTTGTGCGTATGTATTCGCGTTGGACCGAACGTCACGGCTTTAAAACTCAGATGCTCGATTTTCTTGACGGCGACGAGGCGGGGCTTAAAAGCGCTACACTTCTTATCGAAGGTGAAAATGCTTACGGATATTTAAAGAGTGAATCAGGTGTCCACCGTCTTGTGCGAGTGTCGCCCTTTGACTCTTCGGGAAGAAGACATACTTCCTTTGCGTCTCTCGAAGTTATGCCCGAAATTACCGACGATATGAACATAGAAGTAAGAGAAGAAGACTTAAAAATGGATGTTTTCCGTTCTTCAGGTGCGGGCGGTCAGCATATTAACAAAACTTCGTCTGCGGTGCGACTTACCCATATCCCGACGGGTATAGTGGTTGCTTGTCAGAATGAACGCAGTCAGTTCCAAAACCGCGAGCAAGCGTTAAGGATGTTAAAATCGAAGCTTTTGGAAATTAAAGAACGCGAACATCTTGAAAAAATTGAAGATATCAAGGGTGTTCAAAAGGAAATTGCCTGGGGTTCGCAGATACGTTCTTATGTGTTTATGCCTTATACCATGGCAAAAGACCACAGAACAGGCTTTGAATCGGGTAATATAAATGCCGTTATGGACGGTGACCTTGACGGATTTATAAATGCTTATTTAAAATCTTCGTCTTCGGGCGAATTATTAGAAGGAGAATAAAAATGAAAAGAATTTTAAGCGCATTACTTATTTTGGCTTTATGCCTCAGCTTTGCGGGTTGCAAGCAGGACAAGGGAAGAGAACTTTACAATCTTAACCTCGAAAAGTATGTGGATTTGGGCGAGTATAAGGGCATTGTGGTTGATACCGAATCTGAAGATTTTGCAACCATTGAAGATATGATTATCAGTAATGATATCGTAAATTATGACTTTTATGTTATCAATCAAGAAGGCAAGGTAAAAACAGGAGATACCGTTAACATTGACTATGTTGGTAAAAAAGACGGAGTGGCTTTTGATGGAGGTACCGCAGATGGTTATGACCTCACAATTGGTTCGGGCACATTTATAGATGGTTTTGAAGACGGTCTTATTGATAAAGAAATCGGAACCACGGTAGACCTCAATCTTACTTTCCCTGAAGATTACGGTAACGAAGAACTTAACGGTGCAGATGTTGTCTTTACAGTTACAATAAATTACGCTAAAACAACTACACAACGTGAACCTGAAGATTATTATAGTGATTTAGGTTACACAAAAGTTGATGAATATTATGAAAATGTAAAACAACGCGCCATTGAAGAAAGTCTTGCTCAAGCAGTTTCAACTTCTTCTGAAATTAAGGATTACCCTGAAACAGATTTGGAGTTACTTTACACATATTATTATGATACAATAGCAGCTAATATAAAATCTTCATACTCAATGGAAATGGCAGATTATTTGGAAGCTATCGGACAGACCGAAGAAGAATTTAAATCTACAGTTACTGTAAGTCAAATAAAACCCCTTATGGAACAGCAAATGCTTTGGTACTTGATTTTTGATAAAGAGGGTATGGAACTTACAGAAGAGGATACTGAAAACAAAATCAAAGAAATTATTGCACAGATAGGCGATAGCAGTATTACAAAAGCGGATATAATTGAACAGTTTGGTTCGTACTATATTGAAAACGTTATTATCAGTGAAAAAGTCTTTGATTTCTTGGAAGAAAATGCAGTAATTTCTTAAATTAAAAGGCGGACTTTTTGTCCGCCACAATCTTTAAAAGGGGGGTGTTTTTATGCAACTTAAAATACAAAACGGCGTGGTTGAACTTTCGGGCGAGCCGATTTTAAAATCTGTTAATATTGAAATAAATGACCAAAGCAAAATTGCTGTTGTCGGCAGAAACGGTTGCGGAAAAACAACCCTTTTGAAGCTGATTTCGGGCGAGTATCGTTTGACCAAACTTGATAGCGATAACGATACATTTTTTGCGGTTTCAGGCAAGCCCAAAATAGGCTTTTTATCCCAAATCACCTTTGACGATTACAGTAAAACTTTATTGGAAGAAGTGCGCTCGGCTTATAGCGAAATTTTAGAGTTAAAAGCAAAGGTTGACAAAGCGCAAGCTTTGATGGAAGAAACCAATCGGGAAGAGGATATTAAGAATTATACAAATTTGCTTGATACCTTTACAAATCTTGGCGGTTTCTATTTTGAGCGTGAGTATGAAAACGCTATAAAGAAATTCGGCTTTGCCGACTGTAAAAACCGTCCGTTATCCGAATTTTCGGGCGGGCAGCAAACCAAAATCGCCTTTTTAAAGCTGCTTTTATCAAAGCCTGATATTTTGCTTTTGGACGAGCCTACAAACCATCTTGATATCGAAGCGGTTGAATGGCTGGAAGATTACCTTAAAAACTATAAAAAGGCTTTTGTTGTGGTATCCCACGACCGTATGTTTTTGGATAATACGGTAAATACCGTTTACGAAATTGAATACGGCAAAACCTATAAATACAACGGTAATTATTCCTGTTTTGCAAAGAATAAGAAGATTTTACGCGAACAGCAGAAAAAAGATTTTTTGGCTCAGCAAAAAGAAATTGAAAGACTCGAAGATTTGGCAGAGCGCTTTCGCTATAAGGCTACTAAGGCGGCTATGGTGCAAAGTAAGTTAAAGCAAATTGACCGTATGGACCAAGTTTTTGAGCCTGAACGTGAAAATATCAAAACCTTTCACGCCGATTTTGAGCCCTTGGATATAGGGGTTAAAGATGTGCTAACGGTCAAGGATTTGTGCGTTGGGTACGATAATTTGTTATCACGCGTGAATCTTGAAGCCAAGCGCGGTGATAAAATCGGTATTATCGGCGGCAACGGGCTTGGCAAATCGACCTTTATTAAAACACTTATGGGGCAGGTAGAAGCCCTTTCGGGTGAGTATAAGTTCGGTCCGCGCGTGAGTGTGGGGTATTTTGACCAACAGTTAGCGCAGTATTCGTCGTGTGATACGGTTCTCGGTGATTTTTTACGCGAATTCCCGAATTTAACCGAGTTTGAAGCGCGCGCGGCTCTGGGTGCATTCCTTTTTAGCGGTGAAGATGTTTTCAAAACAGTTGATATGCTTTCGGGCGGAGAACGGGTAAGACTGGCGCTTTGTAAAATTTTCAAAAGAAAACCAAATTTCTTGCTCTTGGACGAACCGACAAACCATCTTGATATTGTCGGCAAGGAAACGCTTGAAGATATTTTAAAGCAATTCCCCGGTACTGTTATTTTCGTATCCCACGACAGATATTTTATTAAAGAAATTTCAGATAAGCTTCTCGATTTCAAAAAGGACGCGACAACGCTTTATCAGTTTGGATATGAAGAATATCTCTCCAAAGCGAAAACGCCCGTAGAAGCCGCTTTGAGCCACGAAAAGCCCAAAGAAAAGAAAAACTATACAACTCCGCTTAAAGAAAAGGCTAAAAAAGAGCGCGCGCTTAAAAAAGCAGAAGAAAAAATTGCAAAACTTGAAGAAGAAATCGAAAATCTCCAAGCAGAGCAACAAGCGGATGAAAATTTATCCGATTATGTAAAACTCGCCGAAATAGGCGAAAAATTGGAACAACTGCAAACCGAACTCGAAACCGCCTATTCAGAGTGGGAAAGTTTGGCAGAATGATTTTTAATTCCGAATTACGAATTCAAGAAACTCCGCAAAAAGCGGAGTTTTTTTGTTATCTATTGTTATTATCGTTTTTCTTGTTATCGTTTTTATTCTGATTATTTTTGTTTTGGTCGTTGCGGTTTTTATCGTTTTTATTCTGATTATTGTTCTGATTGTTCTGATTTTTATCGTTATACTTATCCATTAAAAATCACCCCTCTTTCAGAGTTATTATCTGTTAAAAAGGGGCGATTATTCTTTTACAGACCGAAAAGTTCGGTTGCGTTTTTAAAAGAAACATCTAATATTTCTTCCGGTTGTTTGTTTTTGATTTCGGCGATTTTTTGCGCTGTTAGATAAATCATTTCGGAATGATTTGTTTTGCCTCTATATGGCACGGGTGTTAAATAGGGAGCGTCGGTTTCTAAAAGCAGGCGCTCGAGCGGTAGCATTTTTACAACATCGGGAAGTTTTTTGGCATTGCTAAAGGTTATAACACCGCCAATACCGATATACATACCAAGTTTCAAAATTTCTTCTGCCATCTCAACACTGCCCGAAAAACTGTGAACAACGCCTTTTGGTTTATATTCTTTCAGTATTTCCAAAACATCGCCGTGGGCATCGCGGTCATGAACGATAACAGGCAAATCAAGTTCTTTTGCAAGCAATAATTGTTCTTTGAAAATCTGTTTTTGCGCTTCTCTTTTTTCGGGCTCCCAATAATAGTCAAGCCCGATTTCGCCGATAGCTACGCACTTTTTATGTTTAGCATATTCGCGGATATCGTCTATAGTTGTGCCTGAGTCGATATTGCAAGGGTGAATACCCACCGCCGAATAGACAAAGTCGAATTTATCGGCAATTGCTAAACATTTTTGGTTTGTTTCGTTATCGCAACCGCAGTTTACAATTCTTTCGACACCCATTGCGTGAATTTCAGGTAGTAATTCGTCTAAAATACCGTCAAAACGGTCATCGTCATAATGGGCGTGGGAATCGAAAATTTTGGCATTGTTTTTTGGGGTAATATTTGAAAATTCCATTATCTGATTTTACTTCCCGCAGGGATATCATCAAGGAAAATAACCTTAACGTCTTCGCCACAGTCGGCAGCGAGTATCATACCCTGAGACTCGATACCGCAAAGTTTAGCAGGTTTTAAGTTAGAAACCAATATTACGGTTTTGTCTTTGAGTTCTTCGGGTGTATAGAATTTCGCGATACCTGATGCAACTGTACGGTTTTTGGTGCCGTCGAAAATGGTGAGTTTTAAAAGTTTTTTAGCTTTCGGTACGGGTTCACAGTCAACGATTTTACCTGCAGTAAGCTCTACTTTTGCAAAATCTTCAATGCCGATTTGCGCTACTGTTGCAACGTTTTCTGCTTTTTCCTTTTCTGCCTGAGCTTTTGCTTGTTCTTCGGCAATTTCAGTCAAGACCTTTTCGGTATCGATACGGGCGAAAAGGGGAGTAGCGGCGCCTACTGAAAATTCGTTTGTTACGCCAAACTCGAGCACGGTATCATTGTTGCAAATCTGTGCTTTAATGCTATCGCAACTTTCGGGCATAACGGGAGAAAGCATAATGCTAAGGAGACGGATACATTCGAGCAAATTGTAAAGAACGGTGTTAAGGCGCTCTTTGTTGTTTTCGTCCTTGGCGAGTGCCCAAGGTGCAGTTTCGTCGATATATTTATTGCAACGCTTTGCAAGTGTCATTACAGCGTCAACTGCTTCAGCGTTGTGGTAAATATCCATTAAGTTCTGATATTTTTCGATAGATTCCTTAGCGCAAGCGATAAGTTCTTGGTCGAAGTTATCGAAAACCTTGCCCTTTGTAACTTTACCGTCAAAGTACTTGTTTGTCATAGCAATTGAGCGGTTTACAAGGTTGCCCAAAGTATTTGCAAGGTCGGCATTAAACTTTGTAATAAAGCTTTCGTAGGTGATAGTGCCGTCTTGAGTAAAGGGAATCTCGGACAAGAGATAGTAACGAACAGCATCTATACCGAAACGCTTAGCGAGTTCATCGGCGTAGATAACATTACCCTTTGATTTGCTCATTTTGTCTTCGCCTACAAGCACCCATGGGTGACCTAAAACCTGTTTAGGAAGCGGAAGACCCAATGCCATAAGGATAATGGGCCAGTAGATTGTGTGGAAACGAACGATATCTTTACCAATTACGTGCAAATCTGCGGGCCAGAGCTTTTCGAACTGCTCGGTAGAGCCTTCGGGGTTGTAGCCAACACCCGTAATATAGTTTGACAAAGCATCAAGCCAAACGTAAGTTACGTGCTTTTTGTCAAATTCAACAGGAATACCCCAAGTGAATGAAGAACGCGAAACGCAAAGGTCGGAAAGACCCGGTTTTAAGAAGTTGTTAATCATTTCGTTCTTTCTGGAGTCGGGTTTGATAAAATCGGGATTTTGTTCGTAATATTCGAGCAATTTATCCTGATATTTGCTAAGTTTTAAGAAGTAT
>CAYQFW010000052.1:0-7153 GCA_964416955.1 uncultured Ruminococcus sp. | reverse complement strand
TACGCCCGCAATGACAGTTTTTATCAATTTATATGTGCGCACAAGAAGGCTCCCTTGTGTAAAGGGAGCTGGATTTTGCGTAGCAAAATACTGAGGGATTGTTTTGTTGCTTTCCAATCCTCCCGACTTCGTTAACGCTCAGCCACTCTCCTTTGCACAAGTAAGGCATTTATTATCAGTCCGACCTGATATTCCTCATTAAAAAACTCCGCATATGCGGAGTTTTTTGTTTATTCTGTAAATTCAATTGTATTTATTACCTTACCGCTTACTGCAATTTTCACTGCATCGCCTTTTTTAGCAAAGGGCAATAAATCCGATTTTGTAACAAGTGCGGTATAAATATTAGCGTCTTCTTCGAGTTTAATATAGTAAACCGTATTTCCGTCTACCACTGCCGAGTTAATCTTTTCAATAACACCCGTAATCTCGCTGGGTTCAGCTTCGGGAACATCGGTCACATTTTCGGTTTTAAGCTTCGAGATATAATCCGCTCTCGCGCTTTCAACCGAGCTTCCTGTACCTACTATCTGATACTGATTAACATCAACGAAAGCGTACATCTTAACAAGTCCTGCGCCGTCTTTAAGCGACATAAAATAAGTTGGTCTGTCTGATACATTAAGAAGCAACGGGAAGGTTGAAGAATAGCCTAAATGCTGTACCTGACCTTCTGCAGAGCTCATTGCAGAATACTCTTCAGCACCGGGTATTGTGTAGAATTTCGTAGCCTTTGTACGAAGATTTACAAGCACAAAGCCAACATTAGATTCATCACTTGTAACCGAAGTCATACCTGTGTACATATACACATCATCATCAAGCGCCAAATAATTATAGCCGTCGGTTGGCTGTAAAACTCCGCGTTGACCGAATATAGAATTCCAGAAACCCGAGCGATACTTACCATTATAGATAAGTTGTTGTTCAATCATATAAGAATCGAAAACCTGATCAACCCAAGTAGGAATTTCGTCAAGTTTATAGTATGTGCATTCACCCGTTTGGGCATTCATAAGCACCGCGCCGTCGATATCACTACCGCTCCAGAAGCCGATTTTAAAATCAACCACCGAAGCCACCCAATAAGGAGTTCCGTTATCGTCAATCTCAAAAGAAATTTCGTCAAAAATCTTGGTAGGATACTTAAAACGCAAAGCGCGGTTAAGGTCGCGCATAAAATATTCACTTGCGGAATATTTTATACCCTCTTCAAGCCTTACAAGGTCGGTTTCCTGGGTGGTCATATCAACCGTAATATAAGCAGGTATACCCTCCGACTGATTATTTAACCACTTGATAACATCACCATACATAAGGGGCGTAACACGAACAGGTCTTCCCTTGTAGTTGATTTGAGTATAGATATCTTCAATCTCAAACTGCGAAACCAAATCCGCCATTTCGCCAAGCTTTCGCTGACCCAAACGCGAAGCGGTGTCTCTGTCAACTACAGGGATTTGCTCTTGGCTTATTTCAGCAACATCGGCCGTAAAATCGCCGTCAGTGATAGTAATAAGGTCTTTATAGGCTTTAGCATTGAATATCTGCGCGCCTATAATTGAAGCCGCACCGCTTAAAACAACAATAGCTAAAATTATAATCAAAGCAAATTTCAACGGTTTGCCAAGGGATTTCAATCTAATCTTTGGAACTCCCGAAACCCTTGTGGGATTTTTATTTTCTTTAATAAACTCCACAACCTGAGAAAAGGCGTTTATAACAACAATTGCAATTACCGCAAAGGTAACAAAACTCCAGAATTCACGGCTTTGCAGATTTATCGGCGGTAGGATAAGCCAATAATATCCGCCTAAAACTACTAAGGTTATAAGCCACTTTAACATTATAAATAAAAAACTTTTTTTCATAAGAACCTCCTTGGAATTTCTAATTTTAAAATACCACATTTTTCCACGCAAGTCAAATATAAATGATTGCAAAATCGCATACTTTAGAGTATAATATTTTCGGAGAGTGACTAATATGTTCAAAGAAATAAACGCTAAAGAAATAAAAGACAATTTAATAAAGGCTATTTCAGACGAATGGATGCTTATTTCCGCGGGTGATAAGACAGGCTACAATATGATGACTGCTTCCTGGGGTTTTATGGGCGAAATGTGGGGTAATGATACCGCCATTGCTATGATTCGTCCCCAAAGACACACTATGCAATTTGTAGAAAAAAGCGATTATTATGCCCTTAGTTTTTACGGCGAACGTAAGGATATTCACAAGGTTTGCGGCAGTATGTCGGGCCGAGACGTCGATAAAACCGCTTTAACAGGTTTAACTCCTGTTTTTGAGGGTAATACTGTGTATTTTGAAGAAGCGCGTCTTGTGCTTATATGCAAAAAGCAGTATGTTCAGGATATGACTGAAGACTGTTTTACAGATAAAACACCGCTTAAATGGTACGAAAATAACGATTATCACAAAATGATTTTCGGAAAAATAGAAAAAGTTTTAATAAAGGAATAGAAAAATGAAATTTTTAATTGCTTCTGATATTCACGGCAGCTCCAAATACTGCGAAATGCTTTTGAAAGCATACGAAACCGAAAAAGCAGATAAAATATTTTTACTTGGCGACATTCTCTACCACGGCCCGCGTAATGACCTGCCCGAAAATTACGCGCCAAAGCAAATAATCGAAATGTTAAACCCTTTAAAAGATAAACTTCTTTGTGTACGTGGTAACTGTGACACCGAAGTAGACCAGATGGTACTTAACTTTCCCATTTTAGCCGATTACGCGGTAATTCCTGTCGGCGACAAGCTTTTATATGCAACCCACGGGCACAAATATAACCCCCAAACTCCTCCGCCGCTTGCAAAGGGCGACTTGCTTATAAACGGCCACACCCACGTACCAAAATGCGAAGATACGGGCGAATTCACATATCTTAACTGCGGTTCGGTATCTATTCCGAAAGAAAATTCCGCACATAGCTATATGACTTTAGAAGACGGCGAATTTTTGTGGAAAAATTTAGAAACAGGCGAAGTTTACAATAGTTACAAGGTGAATGAGTAATGAATATAAACGATTATAAATACAAGGTCGAGCTCCACGCTCACACTTCCCCAATGAGCCCTTGCGCTGATTTTACACCGCAAGAGGTTATAGAGCGTTATGCCGCCATCGGTTTTTCGGCGGTTGCTATAACAAACCACTTTTGTCAGTACAGTTTTGGAAATGTCTCTAAAGAAAAGGTCCTTTCTCGCTTTTTGACCGACTACGAAAACGCAAAAAGCGCCGCAGAAAAACACGGTATGAAAGCTTTGCTCGGTATGGAAATACGCTTTCCTGAAAACAACAATGACTACTTAATTTTCGGTATCAACGAAGATGAAATCGACCGCCTTTATGAACTGACCAAAACAGATTATATTTCCTTTTATAAGGAGTTTAAAAACGCGAAAAATGTTATTATACAGGCGCATCCTTTCAGAGACGGAATGGTCCTTGCTGACCCTGAGTATCTCGACGGAATAGAAACCTTTAATATGCATCCAAACCACAACGCAAAAATCAGTTTAGCGGTGCAATGCGCTAAAAAACACCCGCATTTTATTACCACCTGCGGTACTGACTTTCACCATAATTCACATGAAGGTTTAGGCGGTATTCTTTCAAAAACCGTACCGAATGACAGCATAGAATTAGCTGCACTTTTAAAATCGCGTGATTATTTGTTTAACGTCGGCGGAAGTATAGTAATTCCCTGAAATTTCATAAAACCAAAACGGTACTTCTTAACTGAAGTGCCGTTTTTTCTTTACACCGCTTTATCTAAAATCGCGCACATAACGGTAATATCATCTTGACGTTTTTCGCTTCTTCTGCGCCTTGCACAAAGGCAAAGATGCTCTGCCAAATCTTGTGCTGAGCCATCTCGCCAAGCCTCAATTTCGGCGCGTATCCAGTCGGTGCCTTCACTCACAGCACCGTCTGAAAGCAGCACAATAATATCCCCTATTTTACACTTTATTGCCGCTTTATCAAAGCCAATTTCTCGCAGAATACCCGCAGGCAAAGAACTGCTTTCTGCCTTACCCGTTTTACCCGAGCGGCGCACGATTGTCGGTGCGGCACCAGCCTTGTAAAGTTCAGTCATACCTGTATACAAATCAATGCTTGCTATATCAACCGTTGCCAAAGATTCATCGGTGGATTTAAACAACATTGAAGAGTTTAAAATCTTAAGCGAGCAATTAAAACCAAACCCTGCTTTCAAAAGTCTTGCCATAAGTCCCGAAGCCATAGCGCCGTCAACCGCCGCTCTGCCGCCCGTACCCATTCCGTCGCTCAAAATCATAACAAAATGTCCTTTTTGGTCGGTAAAAAACTTATAAGCGTCACCGCAAAGCGTATTATTATTGGCACTCGATTGACTTGCGCCGAAATCGACCTTAATTTCAGCACGTTCGTTAAGTACAATATACACTTCCCCGCCAACCTCGTTTACTGTCGGTATATCAAAATCACGTTCACACGCAAGAGATACCAGTTTCATAACTTGAGCTTTGTTTATAATGAGTTCAGAAGTTTTTTTAAGTTTAAGTTCCACCGTCATTCTTCCGTATCTGTCAATACGGCTGCTACATTCATCTATATGAATATTGATATTTTTAAGTGCTGCGGCAGCATTTTCTGCCGAAGAATTATCAAATCTTTCCTGCAATTCAAAATCGTGCGCCAACTCACTTAACATTGAGGAAATTCCGCCGAATTGGTCAGAAACTACCGACCGCACTTCGTCTATGCGGTTTTCGGCGGCGATTTTAGAAGCGTAATCGGTATAACGTCTGTACGCGGCATTGCCGACACTGCCAATGCGCATACACCTGCCTCTGAATTCTTCGGGCGCGGCATCTTCGGGACTGATTTCACCTTGTTTCACCGCCTTCGTTATTTCAAGCACCGCATTAACGGTATCCGTGCGTTTCTTTTCCCAACAGTGCACCCGAAGTTTACAACCCGCACAAGCATCCTGCTCAATCGCGTTAATAACGCTTAAAAAATCAGGCGAATTGATTTTTAAAAGTTCGGTTGCAACCTGTTCTACTGTCTGAGAAACATCTTTCAGTGCATTTGAGGCTAACTGAAGCCTCATTGTAACCGACTTTTTAAAGCCTGTCGGCACCGATATTTTCGGATATGCCGAAAATATTTTTCCAAGATAAATTCCTGCACTTCTTGGTAAGACAAGAAAAATCATTGCACCCAATACCGTTTCAGTAACAATTATCGGTATTTGTGATACTTCACCTGTAGATACCGCACCGATAAAACTCAAAATAACGGCAATAAACACCTGCGCATATTTCCCCAAAGCCGAAAACACACCGCAAAACAACCCTGTTACTGCAAAAATCACACCAATATTACCCGAAACACCGCCCAAAGTGGTGGTAAAAGCCACCGTTATTCCGCTTATAGCTCCCGAAATTATACCCCCGTATTTCGAAGAAACAAGTATTAACAAAGCACTTAAAATTCTGCCTAGCGATATCCCAAAAGGACCCGCATTATTAAGCCCTAAAAGCAAAATATTTATGACTATAAGCACGCTCGATAATTCGTCAGGAGAAAGTCCGATGTTTTGTTTAGAAAATATTTTAAAAGTACGGCAAATAAAATATGTTCCGACACTTGCAAGCACCGATTCACTCAAAACTTCAATAAAACTTCCGCCTGCGATTTTTAAAGCCGCGCAAGAAGTAAGAAAATCGGTAATAAATGCTATAAAACTCAAAAAAATCTCATTACCTACAAGCCGTTTGTAATTACTTAACAGCAATTTCATTGAAAGAAGTGCAAACATTGCCGCCAAGTGCTTAAATCCGCCGTTTCCGACTGCAGGAATAAAATATCCCACAAAAACACCTATTGCACACGCAGGAGTATATGTAAGCGAAGCACCTGCCACAATCGACATTCCAAAAGGCAGAAGCTTGTCCATAACCACTCCTTTTGTAGAGATAAAACCGCACAAACCCATAAAAAAATGTAAAAATGCGGCAATTAAAATTTCCTTTGGTTTTAACTTCTCAAATTGATTTGAAACTTTAACAATTTCTTTCATTGTTTCACCTTCGAAAAATTTTTTATCACAATAAATTATACACCCTCTTTTGAAAATATTTTGTCAAAGCACGTTGTAAAAGTATAGGAGTTTTTGCGATATAAAGGCAATTTGTAATAAAAAAGACTAAAAAGGCAAAAATACAACCGAAGGTGGTAATATTATGAAAAAAATTTTAAAATTTTCAGTTTGTATTATTGCAATTTTTTCAATTTGTGCGACAAGTGTCTTTGCTCTTTCAAAAATTGGTTCGCGCGGAGAAGAAGTTAAAAAAATTCAAACCGCTTTAAAAAATAAAGGCTATTTCAACGGTAACATAGACGGTATATACGGTACTATAACAAAAAAGGCAGTTGAAAAATTTCAAAAAGACTACGGTCTTACAGTTGACGGCATCGCAGGTAAAAACACCCTTAAAGCGCTGGGCATTACAGACGGCGATAACAACTATTACGGCGGATATTCTTCAGCCGATTTTGAACTTTTGGCACGTATAATTTCCGCCGAAGCGCGCGGAGAGCCATATTTAGGGCAAGTAGCAGTAGGAGCTGTTGTACTCAACCGCATTGAACACCCGTCTTTTCCCGATACGCTTTCGGGAGTAGTTTACCAAAAAGGCGCTTTTTCCTGCCTCGACGACGGGCAGTTCTACGAGCCCATTGCCGACAGCAGTTACTCAGCCGCACGCGATGCTATAAACGGCGTTGACCCTTCGGGCGGAGCCATATATTACTACAACCCTGTAACTGCTACAAACAAATGGATCCAAAGCCGAAAAATAATTACAACAATTGGCAAACACAGATTTTGTGAATAAGGAATAAAACCACTTTTTGCGTTAATTTTATTTTAGTGACTTTTTTAAAATAGTTATTCTTGACTTTGTGAAGAAATAATTATATAATAGATTTTATTGTAGGCAAGTCACAGGTAAAATAATGAAAAGGTGGTTTTTTTTATGGCAAAAACTATTAAAGTTACCGAAGACGGATTAAACAAACTTAAAAATGAGTTGGAATTACTCAAAACTCAAGGAAGAGCAGATATTGCTGAAAAAA
>CAYQFW010000051.1:0-7403 GCA_964416955.1 uncultured Ruminococcus sp. | reverse complement strand
GCCGCCTCGGTCGGTGCTTCTGCTTCGCAGAGGTGTCCACCGGACACCCGCACCCTCAAGAGGAAGGCTTTTAGATGACAATGATAATAAAAACGAAAGAAACCGCCCTGTTGGACGGTTTCTTTTATATAAAAGGGGAAAACGGTTATTTTAAAGATAAAATAATTTTACCGCCGTTTCTGCGGGATATATCCCATCGCAACCCCTAAAATATAATATGCGGTTTTATTCAATCGGTGACTTGCGGACAAAGAGAACGCCTAAGGTATCTGCGCCACAGTGGGAAGAAATTGTGCAACCAGCTCTTGTCATAAATACTTCCTTAAACGGAGCGGTCTTTTTAACCTGTTCTACAACAGCGTTCACAATTTCCATATCAACACCTGCGTGGGTTACGAAAACACGGTCCAAATCGATATCATCTATATTAGCCAATCTTTCAGCAACATATTCTTTGAGTACAGCACCGTATTTACCGCGATATTTTTTACCAACGCCCATTTTACCGTTTTTGACTTCAATGCAAGGTTTTAATTTAAGCACATTAGCGCCAAGCATTGCAAGAGCAGAACATCTGCCGCCTTTGTGAAGATATTCAAGGTTATCAATAACAAATGAAGCGTCAACACAAGGAATCATAGCGTTGATTTTTTCGACAATTTTTTTTGCTTCAAGACCGCTTTTAGCCATTTCGGCAGCAGCAACCACCAAAAGACCGCCACCTGTTGAAAGGTTTCGGGTATCAATAACAAAAATATTTTCAAATTCGCTTGCGGCAAGGCAGGCATTGTTATAGGTGGAAGAAAATTCCGAACTTAAAGCAAAGTGGATGACAGTTTTACCCTTTTCTGTAAAAGGTTTGAAATAATCAATACAGTCACCCACGTTAGCGGCAGTGGTTTTGGGAAGTTCGCCGGTTTTAGCGTGGTGGGCATATATATCGTCCGGGCCTATGTCAACACCGTCAAAATAGGTTTTATCACCCAAGTTTACGCCAAGTGGAATTATAGAAACATTATAACGTTCGCGCAGTTCGGTATTTAAGTCACAAGTGCTGTCTGCAGAAATTATTATATTATTTTGCATAACTATCCTCCAAAATACATTTTTTATATTATATCACTTTATAAAATAAAATTCAACTTCTGTGTTAAAAAAATTTGTAATAATTTGTAATATAAATATGGTTGGGTTTGTGATATAATTAAATAGTGGTTGAAAAAAATTAAAAGGTTTAAAGAAAGGCGGTGAGGATATGAAGATTAAGCGCTATGTGAGAAGTTCTCTTTTTATTGTTGTGGCGGCTTTATTAGCGGTTTCCATAGCAGTTTCGGTTTTCGCTTTTGTTACTGTTAATAAGCGTAATAAAGAAATTGAAAGTAAGAATGCACAAATTGAGTCTGCAACAACAGAACTTAAAGAAACCAAGGAAAAACTCGAGAGTGAAACCAAAGCCAAGGAAAAACTTTCAAAAAAACTTGAACAAGCCGAAGAAGAAAACAAAAAACTTGAGAACGAAAACGAAAATTATAAAAAAGAAATTGAAAAATTGAGCGCTGAGAAAAAGGCTGAGGTGGAACAACTTACAGCAAAGGAGAATTCACCTCAGTCTGAATATCCCGAACCCACTAAAACCTGTTATTTAACCTTTGATGACGGCCCGTCGGACAATACTTTAAAAATACTTAAAATTCTGAAAGAGTATGATGCTAAGGCAACCTTCTTTGTAATAGGTACAAACTCAAAACTTGAATATTTGTCCAAAATTGAAAAGGCTGGGCATGCAATCGGAATTCATTCTTACACACATGATTATTCTAAAATTTACAAAAGCACAACTGCCTATTTTAAAGATTTAAATAAACTTTCTAAAAAGATAGAAGAACAAATTGATATAAAAACCAAACTTTTGCGTTTCCCGGGTGGCAGTAATAACACGGTGAGCAAAAAATATTGCAAAGGCATAATGTCTGACCTTGTAACACAGGTGCAGATAAAAGGTTACGCTTATTTTGATTGGAACGTTGATTCGGGCGATGCTTCGGGAAATAATGTTCCCGCTTCAACAATAACAAAAAATGTTTTGAATCAGGCGAAGAATAAAAACTCAATCTGTGTTTTGATGCACGATACTGCCGCAAAGAGCACAACTGTTAAAGCGCTTCCTGATATTTTGGACGGACTAAAAAAGCAAGGTTACAAGTTTGAAGTTCTTACAGAAGAAACCTATGGTTATCACTATAAGGTAAACAATTGATTTTGGAGTGTTTGTTATGAAAATCAAAGCAAATGCTAAAATAAACATATCTCTTTCCCTTTGCGGAAAGCGTGAAGATGGATATCATTATATTGATACGGTAATGCAGTCTGTCGGCCTTTTTGATGAATTGGTAATTGAAAAAAACGATATTATTGAAGTTTTTTGCGATAAATATGATATACCGCAGGAAGAAAATATTGCTTTTCGCACGGCAAAACTCTTTTTTGATGATTATAAAATTAAAGGCGGAGCACGGATAAAAATCAAGAAAAACATTCCTGCCGCAGCAGGTTTGGGTGGCGGCAGTGCAGATGCCGCGGCGGTTCTTATGGGGCTTAACAGACTTTACAGCGCCGATATTCCTGAAGAAAAGTTGTGCAAAACCGCGTTGAAATTGGGCGCAGATGTTCCGTTTTTTATAAAAGGCGGATGTGCCAGAGCACAGGGTATCGGAGAAAAACTGACAACAATTAAACCTTTGCAAAAAGGGTATATTTTATTGGCTAAGGCCGAGGATAAACCGTCTACCGCCGAAATGTATCGCATTGTTGACAGCAAAGAACCGATTTTTTGTGATACGCCTTCGGTTATAAAGGCTGTAGAAAGTAATAATTTGCAAGAGCTTGCAAATTATATTGCAAACTCGTTTGAAACGGTGTGGAAAGATAGTTTTGTTAAAAAAAGTTTGCTTTCGCTTTCACCGATTATGGTTTCCCTTTCGGGTAGCGGGCCTACTTGGTTTGCACTTTTTGAAGATGTGCATAAAGCCGAGCAGGCGCAAAGGGAACTTTCAAAACAAAAGATTGAATGCTGGCTTGTAACTCCGCAACGCAGTGCGATAACATTTGAATAAAAATTAAAACTCCTGTCAATATTCTTTTTAGAATTTATTGTCAGGAGTATTTTTATGAAAAAAAGAATAAAATTGTCTTTAGCCTGCGGGCTGATTTGCGCCATACTTTTATCTATGACACAGTTTAGTGCTTTGTGTGAAGATTTGCGACAAAATGTTTTGAGGCTACATATTATAGCCAATTCAGATTCAGACTCTGACCAGCAATTAAAACTTAAAATTCGAGACGAAATTTTAGAGAAGACAGGCGAAATCTTTTTAAACGTTACAAGCCTTACCGTTGCCGAAGGAATAGCGCAAGAAAATCTTGAATATTTTGAGCAAATAGCCAATAATGTTATAAAAGAAAACGGATTTAATTACAGAGCGGAAGTGTCAATAGACGACTGCTTCTTTGAAACAAGACATTATGATACGTTTTCTTTGCCCGCAGGGAATTATCGTTCGCTTATAATAAAATTGGGTAAAGCCGAAGGTAAAAACTGGTGGTGTGTGGTGTTTCCTGCCATGTGCATTCCTGCCGCTTCGGACGGTAATTTGCGCGACAGCGTGAGTGACAGTTCGGCGCAAATTGCCGAGAACAGCGAAAAGTATATAATAAAATTTAAAACAGTTGAAATTTATGAAAAAATAAAGAATTTCTTTGCTTAAAATTTTCTGATTTCAAGCGTTTCGTCATCGTTGCCTTTTTCAATTTTGCGGATTACGATATAATAACTGTAATCTTCGCTTACTTTAATAAGTATCCGCTCACCAACCTTTTTGCCCATAATGGCACTACCTAAAGGCGACTCTTTACTGATAAGCCCTTGCATCGAATTTTGGCGGAGTGTGGTTACAATTCTGACCTGTTCCTCGCAGTTGTCCTCTTCAACATAATAGGTTACGGTGTCAAAAAGACCGACTTCATCACTTTGGCTTTGGTCTTCAATAACAACAGCAGTTTTAAGCATATTGCGGATATATCGTATACGGCTTTCGTTTTTTCCGCGTTCACGCTTGGCGGCGTGGTATTCTGCATTTTCCGAAAGGTCGCCGAAACTTCGTGTGAATTTCACTTCTTCTAATATTTTTGGTCTAACTGTTCCTATTCGGTATTCGAGCTCGTCTTTTAGTTTTTGAATATCAACTTTGGTTAGTTCATCAAACATTTTTATCTCCTTTTTGTTGACAAAATACAAATGAATGTTAAAATAATATTTGAGAGGTGTTTTTATGTCAAAAGTTTTTAAATCTTTTACAGATTTGATTGGTAATACTCCGCTTATGGAGCTTTGCAATATAAAACGCGAATATTCCCTTTGCGGTAATATTTTTGCTAAACTTGAATTTATGAATCCCGCGGGTAGTGTCAAAGACCGCGTTGCACTTTCTATGATAACCGACGCCGAGGAAAAAGGACTTCTTAAAACAGGCGGAACGGTTATTGAAGCGACTTCGGGCAATACAGGTATAGGTCTTGCGGCAGTTTGCACAGCAAAGGGATACCGTTCGATAATCGTTATGCCCGAAACAATGTCTGTAGAGCGTAGAAAACTTATCGCTTCTTTTGGTGCTGAAGTTGTGCTTACCGACGGAAAACTTGGTATGAGCGGAGCTGTCAGTAAAGCCGAAGAGTTGCAAAAAGAAATAAAGGGAAGCATTATTGCAGGGCAGTTTTATAACCCTGCTAATCCTAAAATTCATTTTGAAACTACAGGTCCTGAAATCTGGCGCGACCTTGAGGCACAAGTTGATATACTTGTTTGCGGTGTCGGTTCGGGCGGTACCATAAGCGGAACAGGTAAGTTTTTGAAACTTCAAAACCCTGATATTAAAGTTATAGCCGTAGAACCTGAAAGCAGTCCGCTTTTGTCTAAAAACATTAGCGGACCGCATAAAATTCAAGGTATAGGTGCTAATTTTGTGCCTGAAAACCTTGATACCGATATTTATGACCAAGTTATAACCGTTACCGATAACGATGCCTTAGATTTTGCAAGAATGGTTTGCAAAACCGAGGGGTTATCGGTTGGAATTTCTTCGGGAGCGGCACTTTGCGCGGCGGTAAAGCTTGCAAAACAACCCGAAAATACAGCTAAAAATATCGCGGTGATTTTCCCCGATACTGCAAGCCGTTATCTTTCAACCGATTTGTTTTAGGAAATAAAGTTTAAAATATCGTTAAACATTTCATCTTTACAACTGTCGTTATGAATTTCATGACGGCAGTTTTCGTATATTTTAAGGTTTACATCGGCGTTTTGTGCCTTTAAACCTTCGTATACCAATGTAACGCCCTTGCCGTAATCTCCAACAGGGTCGTCTTTACCTGAAATTATTAAAAGGGGCATATCTTTCTTTATATTTTCGTACCATTCCTTGCGATTGCAGTTTGAAAGAAGGTACATAAGGTCTATCATAGCCGAAAGGGTAAACTTGAAGGTGCAGTATTTATCCTTTGAATACCTTTTTACAAGCTCGCGGTCTTTTGACAACCAATCGAATTCGCTTATGCCTTCAAATTTTTTATTATAACTGCCAAAAGCTAAATTATAAACCGTTTTAGAAATATATTTTTCGCCGTTTATAAGTCTTTTAAACTTGGCAAACAATAGACCGATTTTGGTAAGGGGGTTAGGACCCGAAGTGCCGCAGATGATGTATTTTTCATACATTCGGGGACTTAATTCAACAGCCAAACGGGTTATAAACGAACCCATAGAATGTCCCATTAAATAAAGCGGCGTTAAGGGATACATTTTTTTAACCGCTTCGCCGAAAGCAATGCAGTCATTTACAAGATATTTCCAACCGTCCTTATGAGCTATAAAGCCGAGTTCACTATCGTTACGCGCGGTTTTGCCGTGACCCAAATTATCAAATCCGAAAGCCACATAACCGTTTTCGGCTAAAAAAGTGAACAGGTGGTCATAACGGTCGATATACTCGGTCATACCGTGAACAATGTGGAAAAGACCTTTGATTTCGCCTTTCGGAATGAAGATTTTGCCTTGGAGGGTGTGGATATTGTCTGTGCTTGGAACTGCTAACGATTTAATTTCGTATTCCATAAAATTACTCCCCAACAAAAATTTGAGAGGCACCTACTGCCTTTTTCCAGCTGCGCAAGAGATTTTCACGCTCGGCGGAATTTACAGATGGTGAGAACGCGGTTTTTGAAAGACTGATTTTTGAAATTTCTTCGGTGTCTTTCCACAAACCGACTGCAAGCCCTGCCAAGAAAGCTGCACCCAAAGCGGTGGCTTCACTTGACATTGGGCAGATAACCTGTGTATCTGAAATGTCAGCCTGAAATTGCATTAAAAACTTGTTTTGCGCCGCACCGCCGTCTGCTAAAAGGGAATTGACTTTTATGTCGGTATCGGCTTTAAGCGCGGTTATAAGGTCGTTCGTCTGATAGGCGATAGACTCCAGCGCCGCGCGGACAATGTGGTTTTTGTTGCTGCCGCGTGTCAGTCCGCAGATAGTGCCTTTAGCATACATATCCCAATACGGTGCGCCAAGACCTGCAAATGCGGGAACAATGTAAACTCCGCCGTTATTGTGCACCTTGGTGGCATATTTTTCGCTTTCGGCTGAGGTTTTAATAAGCCCCAGTTCGTCGCGTAACCATTGCACAACAGCACCGCCTACGAATACGCTTCCTTCAAGGGCATAGTTAATTTCTCCGCCAAAGGAAGCAGCAATAGTGGTAAGAAGTCCGTTCTTGCTCTTATAGGCAGTTTCGCCTGTGTTCATAAGCAAAAAACAACCTGTGCCGTAGGTGTTTTTAATGTCCCCGCTTTCGAAACAGCGCTGACCGAAAAGAGCGGCTTGCTGGTCGCCTGCAATACCTGAAACTACTGTTTCGGCTCCTAAAATGTTAACTGTTCCGTAAACTTCGCTACATGATTTAACTGTTGGTAACATACTTTCGGGAATATTTAAAATTTTCAATAGTTTTTTATCCCAACAAAGATTATGTATATCAAAAAGCATTGTGCGTGAAGCGTTTGTATAGTCGGTTATATGAATTTTGCCGTTCGAGAGTTTCCACAAAAGCCAGGTATCAACTGTGCCGAAAAGCAGTTCTCCTTTTTCGGCTTTTTCTCTTGCACCGTCTATATTGTCAAGTATCCATTTGACTTTTGTTGCGCTGAAATAGGCGTCAATTTTAAGTCCTGTTGTTTTTTGAATATAATCTTCAAGACCTTGTGCCTTAAGGTCTTCGCAAATATCAGCAGTGCGGCGGCATTGCCACACAATAGCGTTGTAAACAGGTTCGCCTGTTATTTTGTCCCAAACGAT
>CAYQFW010000050.1:0-7491 GCA_964416955.1 uncultured Ruminococcus sp. | reverse complement strand
TATGTTAACGCTTCCACCCGTTTTACCGACGGCGGTGAGTTTGGTCTCGGTTGCGAAATGGGTATTTCTACTCAAAAACTTCACGCGCGCGGTCCTATGGGACTTATGGAGCTTAACACCTATAAATACATTATTAAAGGCGACGGTCAGGTGAGATAATGGAAAAACAAAAGGTTGGATTTATCGGTTGCGGAAATATGGGCGGTGCCCTTGCAAAAGCGGTTTCAAAATCGGGTGTTTGTGAAGTATTGCTTGCAGATGTAAACACAGATAAAGCAAATGAGTTGGCTCTTGCTACAAAAGGTAATGTTGTTAGCGTGGACGATGTTGCTTTAAATTCTAAATACATCTTTTTGGGTGTAAAGCCGCAAATGATGAAAGAACTTATTGATAGTATTGCACCCGTGCTTAAATCACGCGGGGATAGGTTTATACTTGTTACAATGGCGGCAGGAATTAAAATTTCAAGTTTTAATGAAATGTTAGGCACCAAGATGCCTGTTATTCGCATTATGCCAAACACTCCTGTGGCAGTGGGCGAAGGTATGATTCTTTATTCTCCTTGCAAGGTTATAACTGAGTGGGAAGAAGCCGAATTTTTGAAAATGCTTGAGTTTTCGGGTAAACTTGATAAAATAGATGAAGAACTTATTGATGCGGGTTGTGTTGTTTCGGGTTGCGGACCTGCCTTTGTATATATGTTTGCTGAAAGTATGGCAAAAGCAGGTAGTGAATTCGGTCTTCCAAAAGATAAGGCTATTGAATACGCGGCGCAAACTTTAATCGGCGCGGCGAAGCTGATACAAGAAAGCGGTAAAACTCCCGAAACTTTAAGAGAAGAAGTTTGTAGCCCAAAAGGCTCTACGATAGAGGGAGTAATCTCGCTTCAAAATTCTGATTTTGATAAAAATGTAAACGATGCTTTGAAAGCTTCGTTTGAAAGGACAAAAGAATTAGGTAAATAGGGAGAACAAAATGAAAAAGCATGCAGATACAATACTGGGAGTTTTGATTATAATTGCAGGTATTATAATAGCAATAAATGTGTTTGAGATATTTATTAAAATATTTGTTCCTGTCGTAGTTGTTTTGATTGTGTTAAGGCTTGTTTTTTCTTCCAAAAAGAAGATAAATACTGAAAACACAAAGAAAAGCACTGTGATTTTTTCGGGTTCAGAGTTAAATTTTGGCGGTGAAGAATTCTCGGGTGGAAAGTTTACTGCAATTTTCGGCGGAATAGAGTGTACTTTGCGCGGTGCTGTAATAAACGGCGACTGTGTTGTAGAGGCAACGGCTATCTTCGGCGGGGTTGATATCATCGTGCCCGACGGCGTAAATGTTAAGGTTAATTCCACTTCGATTTTCGGCGGTGTTTCGCAGATGCAGAATAATACTACCGATAACGCAAATACTTTATACATAAATGCAACCTGTCTTTTCGGCGGTGTTGAAATAAAGTGATTTTTATTTTATAATATCATTCGTGAATAAACTGCCACGCAGGTAGTGAATGCAAAAAAGAGCATTCGTTTGCACATCGTTAGGTTCCGAAGATGTGTCGGCGAATGCTTTTTTAAGGAGTTTTTATGAAAAAGATACTTAATTATTTTACGAAATTTGAGATAATTTTGTGGGCATGTTCTGTTGGGGTTGTGATTTTTTCGTATGTCGGTTTTGGGCGACAAATTGACCTTGCCTTTTTTGCGACCTTAATAGGTGTGACTTCGCTTATATTTAATGCCAAGGGAAATCCGATAGGTCCTGCTTTAATGATGGTTTTTTGTATGATTTACGGTTATATATCATACACCTTTGCTTATTACGGTGAGATGATTACTTATCTTGGTATGAGTTGGCCGATGGCGGCGCTTTCGGTGGTTTCGTGGCTTAAAAATCCTTATAAAAACAAAAAATCACAGGTAACAATAAACAGCATTGGCAAGAAAGAAATCTTGTTTGTTATATTATGTTCGATACCTGTAACTTTCTTGCTTTATTTTCTTTTGAAATTTTTTGATACCAATAATCTGGCTTTGAGTACATTTTCGGTCACAACAAGTTTTCTTGCGGCTTATTTTACATTCAGAAGAAGTCCGTATTTTGCTTTGGCTTATGTTGTGAACGATTTAGTCTTGATTGCTTTATGGATTTTGGCGACATTTGAAGATTTTTCATATCTTTCGGTTGTTATATGTTTTGTGATGTTTCTTGTCAACGATAGTTATAGCTTTATAAATTGGAAACGTATGCAACGAAAACAACGAGAAGCAGAGTAGGGTAAATCGAGCCTTAAATTATATGAAAATGACTTGTTTTTATATTTACTTTTTCGGGTTTAAATGGTATAATCAGTGCATAGATGTGTAATTACATTGGAAGCGAATTTGAGAGGTGTTTTTATGACCGAAAAACAATTGCAAGAGTTGCTGGCTGATTTATCTTTGGAAGAAAAATTGGGTGAATTGCAACAGCTTACAAATGCTTATTTTGGGGATAACGGAATAGTTACGGGTGTTGACGATAAAAATATTCTTACCGAACAAGAAGTAAATCTCGGCGGTTCGGTTATAAATGTTGTGGGTCCCGATAAGATTTTGGAAGTTCAGAAAAATCATATTAAAAATCATCCGCACCATATACCGATGATTTTTATGCTTGATATAATTCACGGGTTTGGAACAAGTTTTCCAACCCCTTTGGCGCAGTCTTGCTCATTTGAACCCGAGCTTGTTGAAAAAATCGCTCACGAAACAGCGGTGGAGTCTTGTAATGCTGGACTTCATGTGACATTTTCGCCAATGGTGGATATTTGCCGTGATGCGCGTTGGGGAAGAGTTATGGAGTCTTCGGGAGAAGATCCGTATTTAAGTTCTAAAATGGCGGAAGCCGCGGTTAAAGGATATCAGGGTGACGATTTGTCAAAAGAAGGTACTATTGCTGCTTGTGTTAAGCATTTTGCGGCTTACGGAATGGTTGAAGCAGGTCGCGAATACGGTACTGTTGATACTTCTGAACGCTTTTTGCGTCAGTATTATTTACCGCCTTATAAAGCCGCTTGTGATGCCGATAGCGCTCTTTTGATGACGGCTTTTACCGCTAACGGCGGAGTTCCTGCTACTGGCGACAAGCATGTTATGGTGGATATTTTGCGCGATGAGTGGGGATATGACGGAACAGTTATTACCGACTACGGCTCAATTCGTACAATGTATAGCCACGGCGTGACCGAGACCGCAAAAGAAGCGGCGCTTTTGGCTATGGAATCACAGGTTGACATTGAGATGTGTACATATTGTTACCATAACGGTTTGCCTGAACTTTTAAAAGAAGGCAAGGTTACTATGGAACAAATTGACCGTGCGGTTATGCGTGTTTTGAACCTTAAAAACAAACTTGGTCTTTTTGAAAATCCCTATCGTTTTACCGACCCTCAAAAATCACGAGAGGTTATAAATAATCCGAGTGCTATGGCTCTGGCGCAAGAGTCGGTAAGTAAAACTTCGGTACTCCTTAAGAATGAAGAAAATATTTTGCCGCTTGACGCGACTAAGAAAATTGCTTTTATTGGTCCTTATGTTACTGAAAATGATATGTACGGCGGTTGGTCCATTCGCAATCAGCGTAATGTTGAGCCGCGCAATATTATGACTGTGGTTAACGAGAAATTCCCCGATAATGATTTCTTGTTCCAACAAGGCAGTGAACTTGTTGGCGATGATGAGCCGTTTATTAAGTACAGCCGTATGAGAAGTAAGCAAGTAACACCCGAAACTGATACTAAATCCCGTAAAGAAAAAATCGCCAAGGCGGTTGAGGCGGCAAAGAATGCTGATACTGTTGTTATGTGTTTGGGTGAACATACACTTATCGGCGGTGAATTGGCAGCAAGAACGCATATTGATATTCCAAAAATTCAAAAAGAACTTTTTGACGTTGTGGCAGAGGTTAATCAGAATATTGTTGTGGTTCTTTTTGACCACCGTCCGCTTGATATAAGTGAAATATCTGAAAAATCAAAGGCGGTGCTTAATGTATGGTTCCCGGGCATTAAGGCGGCTGAAGGTATAACCGATATGCTATTTGGTGTTACTGCGCCGACAGGAAGACTTACAATGTGCTTCCCGCATACAGTCGGTCAATGCCCGATTTATTATGCACAGCTTCCAACCGACCATTCACCTGTAATAGAAGATACTTATGTTACAGGCTTTATTGACTGTCCGCTCACACCTTTATATAGCTTTGGTGAAGGTCTTACCTATACCGAATTTGAATACGGCGAAATAAAGTTTTCTAAAGAAACCTTGTCTGAAGGCGAAAAGCTTGTTGCGAGTGTAGATGTTAAAAACATCGGCGACCGCGACGGTGTGGAGACTGTTCAACTTTATATCCGCGATATTTTCGCGAGCGTTTCCCGTCCGCTTAAAGAACTTAAAGGTTTTAAGAAAGTGGAAATTAAGAAAGGCGAGACCGTTACAGTTGAATTTGAGCTTACAACCGAAGATATGAAGTTCTATAATGTGGAAATGGAGTATGCTTGGGAACCTGGCGAAATACAGGTGTTTATCGGGCCTGACAGTAATGTTGAAAATTATAAAGCTTTCAATTTGGTATAAAAAGAAAATTCCCTTAACGAGTGTTAAGGGAATTTTTTAATATAGTTTTACATCGCACCAAAGCATTTCGTAATACATTCTGACGTCATCGGGGATATCGTGGTAGTACTGAACCTCTGGGACATCCTTTTCATCAGGGTATAAAATTTTGTTTTTATAGTAGTAATAATCGGGATTGTTTATAACCGCGGTATTAGGTGAGGCATAGCCGATATACTCGGCATTGGCGGTTGCAATCTCAGGCTCTAAAAGGAAGTTTATATACATAAGTGCCGCTTCATAGTTTTTGCAGGATTTTGGTATACAAATTGAATCGATGAAGACATTTGTGCCTTCTTGTGGATAGAAGAAAGCCAAATCATCGTTAGTATCGTACATTGTGAGATAGTCGCCTGCATAGTAGGGGGCAATAGCGGCTTCGCCTGTTTCCATCTTGCCGTAAACTTCGTCCATTACATAAGACTGAAGATTGTCTTTGCCTTGTTTTAAAAGATTGGCGGCTTTGTCCCAATCGGATTTGTCGGTGGAATTAAGTTCTTGGCCCAAATACATTTGTGCGGTCATAAAGGCATCACGCGGGTTATTAAAGTTAAGCGCCATATCCTTGTACTTCTCGTCCCACAAAACACTCCAGGAATGTTCTATGTCTTTACCTACCTGCGCGGTGTTGTAGATAATACCCACCATACCCACGCTGTAAGGAACGCTGTATTTATTTTCGGGGTCGAAAAAAATATTTTTATATTTTTTATCAATTAAAGAATAGTTAGAAATCTTAGAAGTATCGATTTCTCTTAGTTCTTTTTCTTTAATAAGGCGCTCTATCATATAGTCCGAAGGGATTATAATATCGTAGGTAACGCCGCCGCTTTTGATTTGAGAGTACATTGTTTCGTTACTTTCAAATGTCAGGTAATTTACCTTTATCCCTGTAAGACGCTCGAATTCGGCGTTTACGTCTATCATATCGTCGCTGCCGTCGGAAATATATTCACCCCAGTTATAAACTGTAAGCGAAGTACCTTCTAAGTCTTTGGTATATTCGGCGTTTAAATCAAGGTCGAAATACTTGTAAGCATATTCACATCCGCAAAAGGAGAAAAGCAATGCGAGAGTGAGTAAAAGGGTTATAATCTTTCTCATATTAAACCCTCCTTGCCGCTTTACTTTCGGCTTTATTGCTTAAAGTGTTGTAGAAAATAAGCAGTACGAAAATAACGATAAATATAAGGGTTGAAAGGGCGTAGGTATCGGGTGTTACCGATTTTTTGGTCATATTGTAAATGATAATCGGTAAGGTCTGATAATGTCCGCAGGTGAAGTAGCTTATAACGAAATCGTCGAGCGACAATGTGAAAGCCATTATCATACCTGTGGCAATGCCTGTTGATATAGAGGGAAGTATAACTTTGAAAAACGCTTTTACGGGAGTGCAACCCAAGTCAAGCGCCGCCTCGTGTAAATTAGCGTCGGTTTGCTTTAATTTCGGCATAACCGAAAGTATTACATAAGGCAGGTTAAAGGTTATATGTGCTATAAGCACCGTTATAAATCCCAAAGACTCCGAAAGACCTATTAGTTTGCCGAAGAAGATGAACAAAAGCATAAGCGAGATACCTGTTACGATATCGGCGTTCATCATTGGGATATTGGTAGCGCCCATTATAAGCTTGTTTGCGAATTTGTTGCGAATAGCCATAATTCCTACTGCCGCGGCTGTGCCCAAGACGGTAGAAATCACCGAAGACAGCACTGCGATAATAAGGGTATGCTTTAAAGCGCCAAGCATTGTACTGTCGGACAAAAGCCCTAAATACCACTCAGTCGAAAAGCCTTCAAAAACCCATACGCTCGAAGACGAATTGAAAGAAAATACAATCATAACAAGCACAGGGGCGTAAAGGAAAAAGAGGATAAGCGAGATGTAAAGGCGGGATAAAATCTTCATATTACCACACCTCCGTCATCGTCTGAAAACTTGTTCATAACAAACAGGCTTATCATTATAAGAATCATAAGTATAAGCGAGATTGCCGAGGCTATGTTGTAATAATCGGGACCTAAATTGAAGAAATATTCAATAGTGTCGCCCACGAGCATTGTTTTGTTACCGCCGAGTTTTTGGGAAATGTAAAAGGTACTTACACTCGGCACGAAAACCATTGTAATTCCCGAAATAACACCGGGACGGCTTAAAGGGAATATAACCTTTTTAAATTTGTTAAAAGCATTGGCGCCTAAGTCGTCAGAGGCTTCAAGTAAGGAATTGTCGATTTTGCTCATAACCGAATAAATAGGCAAAATCATATAGGGTATAAAGTCGTAGACCATACCCAAAATTACAGCGCCAGGGGTGTTGATAAGTTTTAGGGGACCAATACCTAATTTACCCAAAAGGGTGTTTATAATACCGGTGTTTGCTAAGATTGTAATCCAGGAATATGTACGGATAAGGAAGTTCATCCACATAGGAAGCATTACAATCATCATAATCATTTTCTGACTGCTCACCTTAAGCTTTGTCATAAAATAAGCCATAGGGTAGGCGAGAAGCAGGGTAATTGCAGTTGCGATTATCGCGTAAACAATAGAAATTGCAAAAGCTTTTTTGTATCTGCCGAGAGACGCGATATTTGAAAGAGTGAAAACACCGTTTGCATCAGTCAAAGCAAAATATACCATTATGATAAGCGGTACTATAATAAAGATTGCCGCCCAGACAATATAAGGACTGGCTATAAGCTTATTTCCGAACGATTTTTTGTTCACTCCTCCACCTCCTGAACTTCACTCAGAAGGTCAAGCTCTTCGCTGTAAGAAGAATAGTCGCCGTAAAGACCTGAATATTCACTCTTTTTCATAATGTGAATAGCGT
>CAYQFW010000049.1:0-7627 GCA_964416955.1 uncultured Ruminococcus sp. | reverse complement strand
GTCTTTATCAGGACCACGATGCTATAAAAGCGGCGGGCGAGCGGTTCGCTAAAAAGTACGGAGTTAAGTTTTTGTATCGCGATTTTCGCCCGAATTTCCGTGAAGGCAATGCAAAAGCCCGCGAAAAAGGATTTTATATGCAAAAATATTGCGGTTGCGTTTTTTCGGAAGAAGATCGTTATAAAAAACAGATAGAACGTGACAGGCAAAGATTTGAGGGAAAAGATGAAAGAGATATATGATGTGATAATTCTCGGCGGCGGGCCTGCAGGTTATTCGGCGGCATTATATACTGCAAGGGCAGGGTTTGATACTTTGGTTATTGAAAAAATGTCGGCAGGCGGACAGATGACACTCACAGGGGATATTGATAATTATCCCGGTTTTCCCGAAGGTGTTGACGGTTTTACGCTTGGAATGAATATGCAGCTGGGTGCAGAGCGTTTCGGTACAAAGACAGAATATGCCGAAGTTTCGGCAGTTGAACTTTTAGGTGAGGTCAAAAAAATAATCACTGCAAGTGGTGAGTATTTTGCAAAAACCGTTATCATAGCCACAGGCGCTAATCCGCGGGAACTTGGAATTTCAGGTGAAGCGGAACTCACAGGCAGAGGGGTGCATTATTGTGCTCATTGTGACGGCAGATTTTATAAAGACAAGACTGTGGCTGTAATAGGCGGCGGCAATTCGGCTGTGGCAGATGCGTTATATCTTTCACATCTTGCTGAAAAAGTATATCTTATTCACCGAAGGGATACTTTAAAGGCAACAAAAATTTATCACGAACCGCTTATGAAAACACAAAATGTTGAATTTGTGTGGGAGAGCGTGGCAGAAGAATTTTTAACCGACGGCGGTTTTAAAGGTATAAAAGTGCGAAATGTTAAGACTGACAGTGTGACAGACATTGCTTGTGACGGAGTGTTTGTAAGTATCGGCAGAAAACCTGCAACCGAATTTTTAAAAGGAATTGATACGGACCAAAACGGATATATAATTGCTGATGAGTCTACCAAAACCAATACAGACGGGGTTTTTGCGGCTGGTGACGTCAGAACCAAAACTTTGCGTCAAGTAGTAACCGCTGTTTCTGACGGTGCGGTTGCGGCGCTCGAAGCAGAAGAATATTTAAGTAAAAAATAAAACTACCCGAAGAAGAGAAATTTCTTTTTCGGGTAGTTTTTTGCGATATATTTACCTTGTTTCTTTTTCTTTCTTTAGGTGTTTTGTTCGGTATTCGCGAGGAGTAATTCCGCGCACCTTTTGAAAACAGCGGTCAAAGGTGCGAACCGAGTTATACCCTACGGTGTGGGCGGTTTCGGTTACTGACATTTCGCCCGATTTTAAAAGCTCGCAAGCCTTTCTGACGCGCAGAGAATTTATATAATCATTAAAACTAACTCTCAGGCGTTTGCTGAAAAGGTGGGATATGTAATAACGGCTTATATGCAAGCGGTCGGCAATGGATTGCAAGGAAATATCGTTTGTGTAATTTTCGTAGCAAAAGTTTATGATATCCTTTGTGGCATCGGCGGTTTTGGAGTGGTTTTTTTCTAATTTTGCAACGCGGAAATATTCGCTCAGCAGCACTAACAGGCTGCCTCTAACCATAGTTTCAGCGAATTCGTCTTTGCGTGAAGCACAGGCGGCAAGAATATTTAAAGAACTTAAAATAACAGGGTTGTCCTTGGCGTGTTTAAGCACGGGGCTTTGGGGTAAATATTTTTCGAAAAAACTTTTAAACTCGGGGCACATAGCAGGGGAGATAATAAGCACATCGGCGTTAATCGGTTTTTCGGTATCTTCGTAGTAATGCACCTGGTTCGGAAAAGCCAAAAACAAATCGCCTTCTTCTAATATGTCCGATTTATCGTCGGCAAAGCAGACGGTTTTTCCGCCCTCACGCATAAAGACCAACTCTATGTGTGAATGAAGGTGTGGCTCGAAGGTTAAATACTTTGCATTTGTAAATATGGTAAAAGCGCGGTTTTGTTGTTGAAGCGAAAAATACATAACACCCTCCAAAGATGGCAATATTTGTCTTTTTGGTTTATGTTTTGTATTATAGACCATATATTTGTAAAAAGCAAGTGAAAATAAAAAGAATGACAGTTCAATTGAACTGTCATTCTTTTGCGGAAAATGAAAGAGAAAAGAAAAAAATTAAACATTATAACTTCTTGCGCGAGAGGATTTTACAACGCGCAAACGCTTGCGGCGTAAAACCGCTAAAAGCTTTTCTTCAAAGGCTACAAGGCGGTCTTCGTGGAAGATGCACCAAACAAGGCCTACTACCATTGCTATTTCAAATAATGTTCTTAATATATCTATAAATGTCATAATTTTTACCTCCCGAACATTTGTTCGTTATCTTTATTATAATGTAATATTATCGGTTTGTCAAGTGTTTTTTAAAGTTTTTTGTTTTATTTTATTTATATTTTTTTGTAAGGGCAAATATCACACCTATTGGAAAATATAGCAAAGCAGCTATTACACCTAAAGGCCTTTACGGTTGTCGCCTTGTGGAAGACAAATCCAAATTATAATTGTGAGCAAAATTCCTAAAGCAAATAATAACATTTTTATTTCTCCTTCGTTTGTTATGCTTTTATTATAAAACATTTAAAGTACAATAAGAAGGACATTAAAAAACTCCCTTTCGGGAGTTTTTTAATTCGTAATGCGTAATTATATTTTCAAAACCGAATATCCGTAAGGGGAGAGGGGGAGAGTTGTGCCTTGCGGTTTGTTACCTAAAAGGCATTTTGCATTTGCAAATTCTTGAGGTATAGTAATTTCGGAGCCTTCGTGCCAACGGGTTGCGGCTATAAGAATTTTTTCATTTCCTTTTTGGCGGATATATGCAATCTCGCCGAAGTTTGCATAAACAGGAATAAATTCGCCCGAGGCAAAAACCTTTGAACCGCGTCTTATTTTGCCGAGTTTTTTATAAAACGCTAAAAGCTCTTTATCCTCTTTTCCCCAAGGGTATGTTCCGCGACAAAACGGGTCGCCGTAGCCTTGCATACCGGCCTCGTCACCGTAGTAAAGTGACGGAACACCCGGGAGTGAATATTGCAAAAGCGCGCCAACCTTTAAAAGAGCTGCCCCCTTTTTATATTCGTCTGCCGAAAGGCTTTGTTTTGATTGCCATTCGCGGTCGGTACTCTCGATACCGCCTTTGCCCAAAAGGGTTAAAATCCGCGGAGTGTCGTGGGTGCCGATATGGTTCATTAAAAGCTTTATCGACTGTGGCGGATAGTTTTCTAAAATTTCGAGCACAACATCAATTAACGCGCGCGAATTTCCACCCTGTAAATAATCGATAATAGCATTTGCGAATGGATAGTTCATAACCGAATCAAGCTGATTTCCGCGCAAAAATCTTCGGCGTTTATCATAGCTTATTTTATTGGTCGCGTCTTCCCAGACTTCGCCTAAAAGGAAGTTTTCTTTTGAGTCGGTTTTTACGGCTGTTCGGATATTATCTAAAAATTCATCGGGCAGTTCATCGGCAACGTCGAGCCTGAAGCCTTTGATACCCTTTTTAAGCCAATAACGGATAACACCGTTTTCGCCTGTTATAAACTCGGTAAAGGCGGGGTCATTTTCGTTGACCTCGGGAAGAGAAGGTACTCCCCACCAAGATTCATAACCTACCTTGCTGTCATTAAAGGTATACCAACTGCGATAGGGTGAATCTGGATTTTGATATGCGCCAGCCGAATTATATCGGTTTTTCTTATTAAAATATATACTGTCGTCGCCTGTGTGTGAAAAAACACCGTCGAGAATAATGTATATGCCAAGTTTTTTTGCCGCTTTTACAAGGCTTTCAAGGTCGGCTTTTGTGCCTAAGGAGGCATCTACCTTCATATAGTCGGCTGTGTTATAGCGGTGATTTTGGTGCGCTTCGAAAATGGGGTTTAAATAAATACAATTAACACCTAAAGATTTGAGATAGGGCAGTTTCTTTTCAATACCCGCAAGGTCGCCGCCGTAGTAATCGTTACCTAAACACTTAAAGGCTTCGTCCTGACGGAATTCGGGTTGTTTTTCCCAATTCTTTACAATATATCTGTCTTTCGGCACGCGGGTTTTCTTTTTGCCGGAACTCAAAAAACGGTCGGGGAAAATCTGGTAAATAATACCGCCGTCAAGCCAGTCGGGAGTGGTGAAATTCTTTTCAAAAACGGTTAGTTGCCAATCGTTTCCTTCGGGACAGATAAAGCCTAAAGAATGTTCGCCTTTTTTAATAAGATATTCCCCATAATCACTACGGTATTTGAAGCTGTACCAATAAAGACCTTCTCCGAGAGTGATTTGACAGTCATAAAAGCGGTAGTTTTCCAAAAATTCGGCAGGTGACATTTTGATTTGTTGCGTTTCGCCCGTGGAGTCATTTTGTAAAATTAAAAATACCGAATGCGCAGCGGTGTCTTTGTGCAACAAGACTCTAAGCCGAAGGTTTTCACCCTCGGCTATGGCACCTTGCGGTATTCGGTATAAAGGATTTCTTGAATCAAAAGGATAGTAATTCATAATCACCAAAGAGGTTCTGCATTCCAAATATCTTTTGCATAGTCTGCAATAGAACGGTCAGCAGAGAAAATTCCTGATTTTGCGATATTTGTAAGCGACATTTTTTGCCATACTTCGTGTTGGTTATAAAGTGCGGTTGCCTTTGCTTGAGCGTTGCGGTAATCCGCAAAGTCTGCAAGTGACATATAGGTGTCGTGGTTTTTAAGAGTGTTGTAAATGTCATCGAACGACTGTCCGCCGACACCGTTACCTATAAAGTCAAGCGCTTCGCGTAAAATGGGGTTGTTATTATAATAATCCGCGGGGGAATAACCGCTTTTCTGAAGTTTTAATACTTCGGGGGTTTGCATACCGAAGATTATAATGTTATCGTCACCCACAGCAGAGTGAATTTCAACATTTGCGCCGTCTTCTGTGCCGAGGGTAATAGCACCGTTCATCATAAGCTTCATATTGCCTGTACCCGAGGCTTCGGTAGAAGCGAGAGAAATCTGTTCGCTGATATCTGCAGACGGAATCATAAGCTCTGCCATGGTAACGCGGTAATCTTCAAGGAACAAAATCTTTAATTTTTCTTTTGCAACAGGGTCGTTTTCAATCTCTTTAGAGAGTTTGTAAATCATTTGAATAATTTGTTTTGCAAGAAGATATCCCGGGGCGGCTTTTGCACCGAAGATATAGGTTTTGGGGGTGAAAGGCGCAGTAGGGTTATTCTTTATGAACAAATAATCACTTATAATGTTAAGAACATTAAGGTGTTGGCGCTTATATTCGTGAAGTCTTTTGACCTGCATATCGAAAATAGAATCAGGGTTTAGGGTGACTCCGGTTTGTTTTTCAATATATTTTGCAAAACGTTCTTTGTTATGACGCTTGATTTTTGCAAGTTTTTCTAAAACAGCAGAATCGTCTTTAAAGTTTATAAATTTTTCAAGCTCCTGCGCGTTCTTAATAAAGCCGTCGCCGATAGTTTCACACAAAAGTTTTGTAAGTTCGGGGTTGGCACAGCAGAGCCAACGTCTATGAGCGATACCGTTTGTAACGTTCTTGAACTTTTCGGGGGTGATTTTCGCGTAATCTTTGAAAAGTTCATCAACAATAATTTTGCTGTGAAGTTTGGAAACGCCGTTTACCGCGTGGCAGGTTGCAACACAAAGGTTCGCCATACGAACCACACTGTTTGAAATAACGGCGGTACGCTCTGCAAATGCGAAGTCGCCAGTTTTTGATATGATTTCATCTCTGTAACGGCGGTCGATTTCCTTTATAATCTGATATACGCGCGGAATGCGTTCTTTTACAAGATTTTCAGGCCAACATTCAAGCGCTTCGGGCATAATGGTGTGGTTGGTATAAGCCACAGTGCCCTTTACAATATCCCAAGCCTTTTCCCACGAGTAACCGCACTCGTCAAGTAAGAAGCGCATAAGCTCGGGTATAGCGAGAGTGGGGTGGGTGTCGTTTATATGAATAGCCACCTTTTCGGGTAGATTTTCAAGTGTGTTATAATGGCGCAGATGACGGTTGAGAATGTCCTGAATAGAAGCCGAAACCAAGAAATACTGCTGACGAAGGCGCAAAGATTTGCCTTCGATGTGGTTATCGGCAGGGTAAAGTATTTTTGAAATATTTTCAGCCATAGCGCGCTGTTCAATAGCGCGGACATATTCGCCTTGATTGAACGCCGACATATCAAATTCTTCACATTCGGCACTCCAAAGACGGAGTGTGTTTACGGTTTTGCCGTCTTTGCCCGCAACACAAAGGTCATAAGGCATTGCGCGGACAGTCTGATAATTTTTGTGTTCAACACGGTGGTGACCGTTTTCCCACCAATCGTTAATTTCGCCGTCAAAATTTACATTAACGGCGCTTTCGGGCTTGGGTTGAAGCCAGACGCCGCCACCGGGGAGCCAAAAGTCAGGCATTTCGGTCTGCCAACCGTCAACCAGCTTTTGACGAAATATACCGAGTTCGTAACGAATACAATAACCCATTGAAGAGTAACCGCCGCTTGAAAGGGCTTCCAAGAAGCAGGCGGCAAGACGACCGAGACCGCCGTTGCCAAGACCTGCATCAGGTTCGAAATCGTAAAGGTTATCAAGTTTTACACCGAATTTTTTAAGCGCTTTTGCCATAGTTTCGGTAAGGTCCATATTATAGAGATTGGTTTTAAGACTGCGCCCCATAAGGAATTCCATACTTAAATAGTAAATCGTTTTGGCTTCCTTTTCGTTACGTTCTTTTTTGAAAGCCGCTCTGCGTTCGTTCATAAGATCAAGAAGGGCGAGAACGCAAGCGTTATAATATAATTTATCGGAAGCCTGTTCGGGCAAAACTCCCAAATTATGAGAAAGTTTTTTTTCGATAAGAGCAGAAAGATTTGAAGGTGTGATTTTTGCCATTTTTCCATCTCCTTGATAGTAGTACATATATAATACAGTATTTACAGAAAAATTTCAAGTATTTAGTATATCTAAAAATACGGTATTTTTTGTGCAGATTTTATAAAAAACAACTTGTTAAAAGCAAATGGTGGATAATTTTCCGTCATAAGTCATAATTTTAAGGTGATTTAGTCACATAGTATACATCACTTTCCTATAAAAGCCTTTCTCTTTGAAGAAGGTGGATTTTGCGTAGCAAAAGACGGAAAAAGTTACTCCCTCAGTCAGCTTCGCTGACATCAGGGAGGGAGCCTTTTATATGAAAAGGATGTAAATGTGATTTCACAAAATCATAGATATTGAGGTGTTCTGGATATCAACCACTCTCTAATGTATCTTATTATAGAAATTCCAAAAAATCTTTTAAAACCGCAAAAAAATGCTTGCTTTTTTAAAGGCTTTGTGGTAGAATATATGAGCATTTGATTTCACCCGAACCTTTACGGGTGTCTTCTTGCCGAAAAAAATCGACATTGAAGCAGATGGTCCTCTGGTTTTAAACGAATGAACATCTGGTAAAAAATTAAGGAGGAAAAACCATGGACGTAATTAAGGAATTAACCGCAGAACAACTTAAAAAAGATGTTCCCGAAATTTTAATCGGTAGCACAGTTAAGGTTCACGTTCGCATTAAA
>CAYQFW010000048.1:0-7673 GCA_964416955.1 uncultured Ruminococcus sp. | reverse complement strand
GTAAAGCTCCTGTAAAATCTCATTAGGCAACGGCTGATTCTCCATGTAACGGGGTGCGGTGTAACCACTCCTGGAAATAAGGGGTCTGCCCGGCTCGATACCGCCGTCGCAGTATTCGTCAATGTCGATAGAACCCTCTTCCACAACGGGATTTCCGATTGAAATACGCTTGATGTATTCGTGAAGCCTGTTCTTGCAGGAGTTGTACTCTTTCTGAAAAGGAATGAGGTTTTCAATAACGCTCCTTCCGAAGAACTGACCTGCCATTTCACCGCATACCATCTGAACGATAGGAATCCTCTTGTAAGGAAGGTCGCCGTAGTATACAAGATTGTCAGCTCCCACGATGATAATCATCTGACCGCGAGGTTTGTGACGTGAAGGCCTCTCAAAGTATGTAATAACCTTTTCAGAGTCACGTGCAGTCTTGTGACCAAAAGACATTACGGTGTTCTCGTAACCATATCCGCCGCCCGAAGAAACAGGCGTAAGCTCGAATGTGGCAATTTCGCTGCCTTCAACGTCAATTCCGTAGAGATCTTTAATGTCGTCAACCTTCATGACCTGTTCAACAATGATTGAACGCTGATTTGAAACTCCCTGCTCACCGATGTCCTCGGGATATACTTCGTAAGGAGAAAGAACACAGTAGTCTGCGTCGCCCTGAAATATGCCGTCTTTTTCGTACCCGATGAGGTTGCCTTCTTCGTCGTACTTCTCTTTCTCGACTTCTGCTACCTTTTCGCCCTTGGATGAATCCCACCAAGCCATGTAAAAGCAAGTACCGCATAATTCATTCCAGCGAATAGCCGTGTTGTGCTTCGTCTTGAAATCGGTGCTGCTCTGAATGTAAGAAAGAATGCTTGTGGAAACGTCAGCCTTTGCGTGGTCGTCAAGCTCGTTTGTTCTCGGATTTACTTTCATTGAATACGAGAGCTTCTTGAGATTTGCGATTCTCGTCTCAATAAGAGGGTGAATGTGGTTGAAGGCTCTCATTTCGAGCCAGTCGACAGGAGCATCCTGCTGCTGAACTTCACCGCTTGCAGGATTGATGTCGCAGAACTGGTTTCCGATAAGAAAGTTGGAATTAAGAATGCATTGGAGGTCAAACGCGGCTCTGTCGCCGCGTCTTCTTTCGAGTTCCTCTAAAACCTTTGCGATTATGTCCTCTTTGAAT
The DNA here is from genome assembly GCA_964416955.1 of uncultured Ruminococcus sp. Taxonomy (GTDB): domain Bacteria; phylum Bacillota; class Clostridia; order Oscillospirales; family Acutalibacteraceae; genus UBA737. The sequence goes on along the minus strand of CAYQFW010000048.1, from coordinate 6,496 downwards.
AACGGCTCGCCATCTCTGCCCGTGTCAAGCGCCTCGTTTTCTTCGGAAGCGTCCTGTGATTTACTTTTTTTGCCAAAGAACTTTGAAAGAAGTCCTTTGCCGGCATCAATTCCGCCGATAGGCGGAGAGAATCTTATGTTCACTTGTTACCGCCTCCGCTTCTCCATTTGCTGATAGCCTCTCTGTGACCCGACGGTATGGGAGAAAGAGGTGACATGTTCCTGTCGGCATCCTTGAGATTTTCCGATTTGATGTATCTGTATAAGCTCTTTCTGTCAAAGAAGTGAATAACTTCAACCGCGATAATCACGGCGATAAGTAACGCAATAATGATGATGTATGCCATCACTTGTTATCACTCCTTTTCGTGAACTTTCATATGTGCTTTAAGGCCCCTCTGGGTCTTGAATTCTTTGCCGCATATTTCGCAGACTAAATTCTCACTAAGTACTTCTTCATCTTCTTCGCCTCCTTCTGTTTCTTCAACTGCTTCTTCAACTGCTTCTTCAACTGTTACAGATTCCTCTGCAGTAACAACAGGAACTTCCGTGTTCGGTACTGCGCTGAAGAATAATGCAGGAGGCTTGCTGTTTGCTATAAGCTTCTGCCTTTCTGCATGAGCCTTTCTTGCTTCGTCAACTCCCGAGAGAGCTTCTGCAAGACACGCGGCGCAAATGTAAATGTTACCTATCTCACTTTTTGTTTTGGCAATGGCAAAGGTCTCGATGTTTGCGCAACCTCTGACACCGCACTTCTTTTTGACCTGTCTTATGTACATGTCAGTGTCTCCTTTCGCTTAGTACACCCGTCTCTTGCCTGCAAGACGGATAGCTTTTTTCTTGAATTTGATTAAGTCCTTCTGCTCTTCTGTCAACGTATTAACCTCTTTTGCCGGCGATAAATACTGTAAACAGAAATACCTGAGAGCGTCGGGCAGATGCGTAATGTCGTGGGGTTCTGTCATACAGTCGGTAGGTCTTTTTGCGTCAACCTGCAAGGCGGGTAAACACTCGATTAAACCGACACAGTTCTTAAAAATCTTAAGCCTCGACTGCCCACCCTTTACCCGGAGTAATTCCTTGATAGCAAGCCACCCTGCTTCCCTGTTTCTCGAAGCCTTGAAAAGACTGAGACCGTTTTCTCTGAATATGTCCGCCTTGCTTTTTGCCGTTTCCTGACTGCGACTCCAGAGGTCGTCGGGAGCCGTCGTGTATATAATCTTTTCACCTTCCGATAAAGATAAAATGTCGGACGCACCTTCCGAAATCACCTTGTCGCTTTCTGCATACTCGCGGTAAACGTAGTAGTCGCCCCGTTCGTCAATGGCAATCCAAAGACATGCCAAACAGTCAAGCCCGTAGTCAATTGTCCTGTACCTTTTCCAGTTGTCGGGTATCTCAAAAGGCTCGATAACGTGAACACACCTGTCAAACTCAGAGAAGTATTGTCCTGCAAGCATATCCCAGTTGCCGTCACGCCATGCCTGACGCAGACCGTCGGACAGGTTGTTTAGCATCTTGACGTAGTTCGGGTCTTTCTCAAGAAGAACCTCGTTATCAAATACCGTTGCCGGTATAAACCTGTAATCGGAAGGATCCTCCTCAAGCCGGTACTTTCTCGATATGAATAACCTCTTTACCCACTCGTGACCTACGCCGCCCGGGTTGCAGGTGATGTACATACGCTTCGGAAAGTCGTTTGCACCACGAAGACACGCCGTTAAAGTCTCAAATTGATACTCTGTAAACTGCGTAGCCTCGTCAATGGCAATGATGTCGTATTCCTGACCCTGGTATTGGTCAACGTCGGATTCTGAAGCACAGTAACCAAGCTCGATAATGGAACCGTTGGGAAAGCTGAATAGCTTTTGCTGATTGTTGTATACTGCAACGCCTCTCAGCTGAGGTCTGAGAACCCTTACGTGGTTACGTTCAAGGTCCTTGTATGTGCGGCGTAGGAGAAGTATCTTTATTCCCGCAAATTTCAAAGCCATGAGCTTCAATTTGTTATCAAGCGCCCAGCTTTTGCCGCCGCCTCTTGCGCCGCCGTAACCTACAAACCTCTCTCTTGCCTTGAAAAATAGCTTCTGCTTTTCGTTAGCAGTCGAAATATCAACAGTAGGTACAATGCTACCCTGCATATTCGTCAGCTTCCTCGGGAAGCTTTATTTCAACCTTCACGTTCTCTGTTGCATTGCCTTCAGCTAATGCCTTCTTGTCAAATAACGTGCCTACAACCGTCGTCAAGTGGTTTACGGGTATCTGCTTTTCGTTGTCGTCAATGTCCTTTTCCAAACGCTGCAAAGCCTTGAAAATAATCCTGTCTGCACTCTTTGCAAAATCACTTCTCTTTTCATCGCATAATTTCGCAAACTCTTCTTTGTCCTTGTTGTCCTTGACAATTTTTTCAACGGTTCTTTGGGGCATTTTCAAAAGTCTTGCCGTTTCCGAATAGTTCCCAGTCAATGCCCATGACACCATAACCTTGTAAATCACTTCAGGACTTGTCTGTTTTCCTCTTGCCATAGGGCATCACTTCCTTTCTTTCCCGTATTTTAGAACATTTCATCGTTCAGTTATCGGCAACTTTCCCGATAAAAAGAAAAAACGCACGGCGTGCGTTGCCGTGCGTTTGTGTGTGTTATTTGATTCGAGACAAAAAAGAAAAGGCTTTCGCCTTCTCTTAATAATTACTCGTTTTCGCCCATAGCCTCTTTGATAGCAGAAACTATAAAAGCGTTGACGCTCAGTCCCTGTAGTTCTGCAAAATCGCGAATCTAATATTCCGCATTCCGAACTCCGCATTCCGCATTCGAGAAATTCCAAGAGAATTTCTCGTAAAACTCTTTCCTGTACCCATATAGCTTCTTCTCGCTTATGTAATGCTTCCTTGCTATGGCTTCAACTGTCCGAAAGTCGCAGGTCAATACCTCGTAAAGAGCCTGATAGTCATCGCCGGCAATGGCAAGGCAGAGATTCAACACCTTGTCCTGAACCTCTGCGGGTAATTCTTTTATGTTCATGCAAATAAAGTATATAAGCCCTTGCTTGTTGTATGAAAGCTTAATGCCTCTGCGTTTCTTGAACAACTCCCCTATCTGCCTCCATTTCCGATACCTTCTGTACATACTCCGGCTCCTGAAGTATGTACCTCGTCATAATGTTGTTTCTGACTTTCCGTATGTCGCCTCTGCTCTTGAGCAAAGGTCTTGGTTCTGCTCGGTTGTAAGATGAAAAAAGCGCTTAATTTCCTGTTGTGAAACGTCCACGTTTTAGCCGAATTATCCTTGTGCATTATATTTCACCCTGTTCTTATATTGATTGTAACGTCGCATAATAGTACAAACGTATTCCCGTACTCTGCTTTTGGTTAAGCCGACAAGAGAGCCTATATGCTCATACGTTTCGCCTTCAAGCCTTAATTTGCAAATTAACTTTGCTTTTTCCACATCTGCAAAGCAAATATAATCACGGGCGAAAAACCAATCAACGGCTTCCTGTGTAAGTTCAAGTTTCATCTTCCACTATCTCCAATCGTTCAATATCGCATCGTCTGTATTTTCTTGTGTCAAATATCGTTGTGTAAAGATATTCTTCATCTAAAACGATTTTCTCGACACCGCCGAGCGTATACTCATTTACGCCACTTACTTTAATCTTTAATGTCATTGCTTTTACTCTCCTTCACCTTCGCTTCTGCCTGACTTCTTGTGAGGAATACTGTTTTGCCGAAAGAGCCATTGAAAATACATCCATAGTCCGTAATGACCGAAATGTTCGACTCGCATACCCAAACTCCAATAATAGTACATTCAACTATTTGCTCTGATACCGAAGTAACGATATACAGCTTATCCCCCACCTTACAAGGCGGCACAACAACTCCGTTTGCAAGAAGGTAGTCGGCAATCTGTTCCGAACTCGGCATATCGTAGTCAATAGTACACTGGTCTATAAGCTCAACCAATCTTTCCTTACTCATCGTCTTCACCCTCCAGCAACTTGTTCAATGCATCTTCCTTTTTCGTCAGCCTTTTCAAAAGTTCCTCATGTACCATTTCCCGATTCAAATACAACTCATCGGGAGTAACCGAAACATAATCGTCAGGGTCGGGTGCTTCGATAAACTCATACTCGCCACCAATTCCTGTTCCGCATCCGTTCTGCAGATTGTAATATTCAACCTTGTCGCCGAATAACTCTAAACTGTCGTGTACATCTGTCCCGACTTGGTGAATCACACCGCTTGATTTGTTTTTAACCCATATGTTCACTAACATCGTCTTTTACCTCCGTTCTTGTGTTCCATGCCTTGATTGCTTCTTTTTTTGTATCACTGTGTGTTTTTCCTGTGTCACCAAAACATACAAATAATTTTGTTCTACACCCACATTCAAGACAATGCACAAAATTTCCATCGTGGTCGGTGTACTTGCTTGATTGATGAAACATTACCGCTTCTCCCCCACAAAAAGGACACGGCTTTAACTTATTCTCCATTGCTTCCCTCCGTCATTTCTTTTACAAGGTCGTCAATTTCATAGTGTACAGCTTTATAACCATGTTCCTCATATTTGCACAAAGGAATTGTTATAACTTGCTGTTTCAACCTCTCGGCAAACTCTTTGTATGCTTCGGATTTTGCACTTCTTATAGCCACATCAAAATTAGTTACAAATGGTAACGGGTTTATTTCGTTGTCAATTTCTTCAAGTATTGCAATTTTATCCGCAAGAGCCTTCTGTAAAGTTTCCTGCCCCGCAATAAGAGCTTCTTTTTCCGCTTCTAACAGCTCAATCTTTTCAAGGCTTTCCTGATAATCTTCAAGACAATAGTCAACACTTGCATAAATGACTTTTGCACTCTCTAATTCCTCAATTCTTTTCTGTTGCCGTTTGAACAGTTCAACAGCCTCTTTTATCAACTTTTCGCCGCATTCAATATCCTCGCTAAAATTAGGGCAATGTTTGCAAATTTTATCACCGCAACATTCCAACGCCTTTATAACCTTTTCTGCATCCATAATAGTGATTCCTCCTTGTGGTACCATTTTCGTGACCTCACGAAGATGCTGTCTGCTTCTTAAAACTCTGACTTCTGAGGTTCATAATATCCATACCCCGAACAAAGTCAGCTTTTAACTCTGATACACTCTTTCTCGGTGCGTTTCTTTCTTCGAGCTGCTTCAGAACATCGCCTGTCCTTGCACCGTATACATCCTCGATCCCCTTTATGGGATTCCCTCTGTATCTTCTGCCTTTACTGCACATACACGCCGCAAAGTATTCGGGATCGTAAGAGAGACCCTTGACCTTTCGGGTGTATCTGATAAGACCGGAACCGAGACAGTATACACATCTTTCGTCAGATATAGGTTGCGGCTTAACTGTCTTATACTTTGCACATACCGCCGAAAACTCAGAGAGCTTCGGAAAGTAGTCGTAGTTTCTGACTATGTACGAAAAAAGGTCTTGCTTCCTTGTGGCAGGTACTCCCCGCGCTTCTTTCTCGTACTCGTAAATAACTTTGGGGTTTGTTTGATTTTTGCCATAATAATCACTCAGGTCTTTCCAAAAACCTTTAAACGCCTCGTTCATAAAAGCTCGCCTCTTGCTTTCATTTGCTCAAGTTCTCTGAATGCGGTATCCATTGCGCCGGTCCCATCTCTCGTTTTCGGAGCTTTGTTCTGGTCCTTGGAAAGCCAGGAGTTTATAAACCGCTTAATTCCCGACCTTGTTTTTCTGTTCCTGGGGTTCGCGTCAAGCCAACCGCACATCGCTCTGACTTGCTGTTCTACATCCACCGCAGGATATAACGCCTTGTAATTTTCAACCTCAGAAGCCGAAACGGAGTACTCTGTGCCGTCAATCAGCGGCAGCGCAGGGAGATTTGAAAAATCGCTCTGCGGAAACAATTCGTTAGAATTGTTATATATATTATTTATTTCTTTATTTCTTTCTTTCTTTTTATGTTGTTGATTTCGTGTTGATTTCGTGTTGCTTTCGTGTTGCTTTCGTGTTGGTGTTGGTGTGCTTTGGTATAAGTCATACGAAACCACCGTAATTACGAGGAATCTGCTATATTTTCTGCATGTTATTTCGCCTGTTGATTTTAGTTTGTCTATTGCGGTACGAACTTGCTGTTTTGTGAGCTTCAAATCGCTCTCAATAGTGCCTAAAGTGGTTACCCATTCACCACGCTCAACATTCACATTCTGAAATTCGCTATCCTCATAATTTGCGTTCAATAAAATGTGTAAAAACACAGATTTTACATTTATATCATGATACCATCGCCAGCCTAATATATCTCTGTTTATCTTTATATAACCATTTGTTTTTCCCATTATTTTTTCCTTTCTTTATCCCAAATCACAACATCTTTTTCATAAACGAAAATACCACTGCAACAACAGGTGACATTTCTTCGGGAATTTCACCTGTATTTTTGTATGTAAATATAGCCTTAATAAGCTCACCCGCTTCTTCGTTGGTAAG
>CAYQFW010000047.1:0-7706 GCA_964416955.1 uncultured Ruminococcus sp. | reverse complement strand
CCGTTGTGTCATTGCGAAACCAGTCCGCAGACTGGTTGTGGCAATCCGCATCCCTTTGGTGCAGGCTTTGGGGAACGGATTGCCACGTCGCTTCGCTCCTCGCAATGACACGGAAGGTCGTTGCCTTTAGATGTAAATTCGTCGGCTTGCCGACATCATAATTTTCAATTTTCAATTGTCAATTAAAAAACTCCTCCGGTTTGCACCGGAGGAGTTTTTGCAGTCTTACAGGGCGATGCCACGCTGGGCAGCGATCTTCTCGGCGTAGCCGGAATTCTTGTACATGACGAAGGGATCGGCCTCCAGGCCCATCTCCTCACGCACCAGCGCCAGCAGAGGACGGACATCCAGCTGGAAGGCGTCCATCATGAGAGACTCAGCAACGGCCACATCGTGCTTTATACGAGCGTCCAGCAGCGCGGCACGGTCGATGAGCAGAGCCTTGGTGTAAGCGGTCTGAATGTTCATCACAGACTTGACGCAGGAGAGCATCTTGTCTTCCATGTAGTGGTTCTGGTCGATCATGAACATGATCTCGTTGGCGCTCTTGGCGATCCGGGGATCATTCTGTGCGTCCACGATCTCGTTCATGATGAGATACAGCTCGTAGGGGTTGATGGAAGCAACCAGCAGGTCGTCGTCAGCATACTTCTTGGAGTTGAAGTGGAAACCGCCCATGCGCTTTTCGTCCAGCAGCATGGAAACGATGTGCTCGATGTTGGCACCCTGGAGGTGGTGGCCGGTGTCTACGATGACCTGAGCCTTTTCGCCCAGCTTGTTGCAGTACATATTGGCTGCGCCCCAGTCGCAGTCGTCGGTGTGGTAGAAGCGAGGCTCAAAGGGCTTGTACTCCAAACACAGACGCATATCGTCGCCCAGCTTGTCATAAATAGCCTTGTAGCTTTCCAGCAGAACATGCTTACGGTCGCGGAAGCTGTCCTCACCGGGGTAGTTGGTACCGTCGCCCATCCAGTTGACGATGACCTTGACACCCAGCTGCTTTGCCAGTTCGATGTTCCGGTGATACCACTCAATGGCCTGACGGCGGATGGATTCCTCACGGGCAGCCAAAGAACCGAAGCGGTACTCATAGCGGGCGGTGACATTGGGTTCGAAGGAGGCGATACCGATACCCAGATCCCGGGCGGCGGCTGCGGTCTTGTCCAGGCCGCCGTCCAGGTCCTCTACCTGGGTCTCGATGCCGATGTTGGGGCAGACGCCGCAGATCTTCTGAATCTGTGCTGCATCTTCCAGGATCTCTTCCATGTTCCGGGCAGCGCCGGCAGTGGGGAACAGATGGAAACGGGTGCCGGAGTTGCAGTAGCACCAGGAGGCCTGCACGATCTCAAACTTCTTGATGCGCTCCTTGATTTCCTCCAAAGAGAGGTTATGGCGCTTGCAATATTCTTCTACCTGCATTACATACTTAGGATCAAACATAGCTTCTTCTCCTTTTCTTATTTGGGTTCAAAAATGATGGGGGGATAGGACCGTTCCAGAACGGCTGCGGCCTCTTCCCGGCTTTCGATAACGCCCAGGGCCACCAACTGCTCCAGGATGTTACCGATGGCAGTGGCTTCATAGGGGCCTGCGATGACCCGCATACCGGTGCGGTCTGCGATCATCTGATTGAAATAGGTGTTCTTTGCGCCGCCGCCCACGATGTGGATGGCGGAATATTTCTTGTTGTAGACCAGTTCCAGCACTGCGATGGTGTCGGTGAACTTCTTGCACAGGCTGAAAAGGACACAGCGGTAGTAGTCCGCATGGCTCTGGGGCAGGGGCTTGCCCTCTGCTTCCAGCAGTGCGCAGATCTTTGCTTCCATGCCGCCGGACTGGGACAGGCTGTGGTGCTGGGTATCGATGACCTCGCAGGAAGAGGATTCTGTCGCCTCAGCATTCAGCACACCAAAGTCAATCTTGCCCCACTGGCGCTCCAGCTCCTGAACGATCCACATGCCGGTGAGGTTGTTGATCACCAGCATCTCCCCTGCGCCCAGCTCTGCCTGCAGGTTTGCCCGCAGGGTTTCCTCGGTCATAACAGGGTTGTTTTCCTTGATGCCCACCAAAGCCCATGTGCCACTGCTCAGGAGCAGATGATCCTCCTGATATCCGGGCAGGAAGGACAGTGCGCTGGCGGTATCGTGGGCCGCCACAGCCACCACAGACAGGCCATCGGGAGTCTTGCCAAGGACCTCGCCGCAACGGGCGATGTCGCCCCAGCTTTCCCGCAGACCCAGCTTTTTCATAATGGGTCGGCACCAGTCACGGGTGGCAACATCCAACATGCCGCCCATGGAAACCTGGGTCTCGTTGACCTTCCGGACTCCGCACAGCAGGTAATTGATATAGTCTGCCACCGTCAAAATAGAGTGGGCGGCATTGTAGGTATCCGGCTTTTCTGCCTTGAGGGCAGCCAGCTGGGCACGGGTGGCGATGGCGTTCACGCCTTCACCGGTGGCCAGGAAGCCTTCCAGCTCCGGCAGATGCTCCAGCATATAGGGAGCCACATGGGAGGTACGCTCATCCCGGTAGCAGTACATCTGACCGATGAGCTCACCGTTTTCGCTGACGGGGATATAGTCATGACCCCAGGCATCCACACCCACGGAGATGGCTTCACCAGCCTCCTGGATGCCCTTCAGGACATTGTGGGCAAGGGCAATATGATCCCAAAAATACTCGCCGTTAATGATCACCGGCATATTGGGGAAGTCGCTGACGGTCTGCAGCTCCAGCTTTTCACCGTCATAGACGCCCCGGATCACACGACCGTGGCTGGCGCCCAGATCCACTGCCAGCGCGCATACTTTTTTCATGGTGTACTCCTTTCTCAGTCCGGCTGCAGGGGACCTTCCGCCTGTTGCCGCAGGTCAAAGACCTTGGGCGGCCGGATGCTCCACTCCATCCAGGGCTTTACCGTCTCATCCCAGCGCTTGCAGACCTCGGTGCTGCGGAGCTTGGCATCGCAGGCATCGTAGTCCTCACACTCGGAATAGATGATGGACATATTATCGTAGAAGAAGATCACTTCCTTATGGATACCGGCATCCAGTTCCGCCTGGATCATTTCCGGCCAGGGATCCTTATGCAGCGCGATGTATTCCTCCGCGTGCTCCGGTTTGATCTTGATGATCTCCATGAATTTTTTCATTCAGAACGCCCCTTTCCTTTTCTTCCATTATAACGGATTCCATGGGAAAAGCCTATGCAGGATTTGCACAAAATCCGCATACAATAAATGTTGAAAACGCGAAAACGGAGGCTTACCGGGGGTAAGCCTCCATTACAGTATCATCAGGCGGCTTTCTTCAAGCTCTTTGCAGTCAGATCCTTACGCAGGGAGTCGATGTAAACCGCGATCAGCAGGATGATGCCCTTGGCCAGCATCTGATAGTAGGACTGGACAGACAGCAGGGTCAGGCCGTTGGAGATCAGGGTCATAACGATGGCGCCCAGGAAGGTGCCGGACAGCTTACCTTCACCGCCGTCCAGGCTCAGGCCGCCCAGAACGATGGCTGCGATGACTTCCATTTCCTGACCAACACCGGTGGCAGGCACGATGGCGCCTACCTGTGCAGTCATGATGATACCGGCAAAGGCGGCACAGGCTGCACTGATGATATAGCCAATGATCTGGATCTTAATGATGGGAATACCGGCCAGGAAGCTGGCGCTCTTGTTGGCACCCACCGCATAAGTGTTGTGACCGAAGCGGGTTCGGCGCAGAATAAAGGACAGTACCAAAAATACTGCGATCATCAGCCACATACTGTTGGGCATGCCCAGAGTAAAGCCGGTGCCCAGGCGGTTGAACATGGCGTCCTGGAACAGCAGGGTCTTACTTTCGGTGAGGATGTAGCAGACAGCGCGGATAACCAGCATGCTGCTCATGGTGGCGATCATGGGAACGAACTTCAGCACGGAAACGATAAAGCCGTTGAACAGACCCACAACGATACCAACCAGGATCACAACGAAGATGACCACCCAAGAGGGCCAGCCGTAGTTCATGATCAGGATGGTTGCCACGACACCGGACAGGGTTGCGGTAGCGTACTGGGAGATATCCAGGTTGCCCATGAGCATGGGAATGGTGGCACCTGCGGCCATCATGCCGGTGTATGCCACATAAAGCATAACGTTTTTAAAGTTATTGATGGTAAAGAAGTACTTCGACAGGCAGCCGAAGATCAACAGCTCTGCCACCAGCGCGATCACAATGGAAGCCTGTCCGGAAAACTCGGACAGTTTATTTTTAACCTTCAGCAGCATGTTCCAATCCTCCTAATGCACATTCGAGCAGGGCACGGGTGGTGATCTCCTCATGCCGGAACTCTTTGACGATTTCACCTTCACAGAAAACATAGACACGGTCACAGATACTCAGGACCTCCGGCAGGTCGGAAGACACCACCACAACGCCCTTGCCCTTTTTCAGCATGTCCTGTTCAATAATGTGATAGATCTCTGCCTTTGCGCCCACGTCCACACCACGGGTAGGCTCGTTCAGCAGCAGAATATCCGGGTCGGTAGCCAGCCACTTGGCCATGACCACCTTCTGCTGGTTACCGCCGGAGAGGGCGCCAACCTTCTTCTTGGCAGAAACGGTACGGACATTCAGCTCCTTGATCCAGCTCTCCGACAGCTGATCCATCTTCTTAAAGGAGATCAGGCCGGCATTGTTCAGGATCTTACGCAGGCAGGAAATAACGATGTTGGTGGAAATGCTGTGGGTCAGGTACAGGCCGTCCTGCTTTCGTTCACTGGGAACATAGCCCACACCGTAGCGCATGGCGATGGCGGGGGTCAGCTTCTTCACGGTCTGCCCCTTGATGGTCACGGAGCCTTCCACATATTCATGGACACCGAACAGGGTCTCCATCATCTCGCTTTGACCTGCGCCCATCAGGCCGTACAGGCCCACCACTTCACCACGGCACAGGTTAAAAGAAGCGTTGCGGTAATACTTGGACTTCAGGTTCTCCACCTTCAGGATCTCATCGGTACCGGTGGCGTATTCCGCCTTCACAACTTCGCTGAGCTCGTTACCAACCATGTTTGCCACGATCTCTGCCTTGTTGGTTTCCGCGATGTTGGATACGAACACGCTGCGGCCGTCCCGCATGACCTGGACACGGTCGGCGATCCGGAAGATCTCATCCAGTCTGTGAGAAATATAAATGACAGATGTACCGGAGTTTTTCACGGTCTCAATGATCCGGAACAGATTTTCCACTTCCGTATCGTTCAGAGCTGCCGTGGGTTCGTCCATGACCAGCACCTTGGTGTTGCTGGACAGGGCCTTTGCGATCTCAACCAGCTGCCGTTCCGCGATGGAAAGCCGCTTCAGGGGTATTCCAGGATATACATCCAAGCCCACACGAGCCATCAGCTCGCTGCTTCTTTTGTACATTTCGGCCTTGTCGGTAAGCTTGAAAGGACCCTTCACAGGAATGTGACCTGCAAAAATATTTTCCGCTACACTGATAGTTTCGAAGTTATTCAGTTCCTGGTACATGACGCGGACGCCATATTCCAGGGAAGTGCTGGGGTTAAACTGGGGTAGCTGCTTGCCGTCAATCCAAACTTCACCGTTTTCGGGAACGTTTGCGCCGGAAAGCACTTTGATCAGCGTGGATTTGCCAGCGCAGTTTTCACCAACTAAGGCAAGGACTTCGCCTTTGTTCAGTTCCAGGGTAACATGATTGACTGCAACCACACCGGGGAACTCTTTGACAATGTAACGCATGGAGAGTATTGTAGATTCCAATATGTTCACCTCACCATTGATAGGGTGGCTCCCCCCAGGTTGGGGGGAGCCGATGGATTCGTGTTGGGAATTAGAATTAGTCGGGGTAGAACTCCAGAACATTGGAGCGGTCAATGACGCCCAGATCGGGGCTCTGCTCCAAGGGACGCTCCTTGCCTTCCAGCAGGTCGAAAATGGTAGCCATTGCCAGTTCGCCGTACTTGGGCAGGTTGAAGTTAACGGTTGCGATCCAGCAGTTGTCTTCCTTCTTGAAGTTTGCTGCGGAGGAGGGTTCGCCGCCGTAGGAGTAGATCAGGCAGTCGTCTTCACGGCCGGAGGACTGAACAGCAGCCAGGGAGCCCAGGCCGGATTCGTCGTTCAGGCAGCCGATCAGGATCTTTTCACCGTCGGGATGAGCGGTCAGGAAGTCGGTGGTGACTTCTTTTGCCTTCAGCATCTGGCCCATGGAGTCGAACCAGAAGATCTTGTCGTCGGGCAGGTCGATGCCTGCAGCCTTCAGAGCGTCGATACCGCCACCCATACGCAGCTGAGTGGTCTCACCGGCAGCTTCTTCGTTGACGATGACCAGATAGTCAACTTCGCCGTCCCAGTTAGCTTTAACGTAGTCAGCCATGTAAGCGCCGATGACCTGACCGGCAGTGTAGTTGTCAGCGCCGACCATGTGGGTCACATCGTCATACAGGCAGTCACAAGCGATGAGGATGACGCCTGCGTCACGGCACTTCTGAGCGACAGTTGCGCCAACGTCAGCGTTCCAGGTTGCGTCGATGATGGCATCGACTTCCTGCTGGATCAGCAGGTCGACATTCTTAACGACCTGGCTCTGATCACCGTTGATGTCAGCGGTAACCAGTTCCACATCATACTTTTCAGCAGCTTCGCGAACGCCATTGGCGATCAGAGCGGAGCTTTCGGTAGCCTCGTTGAAGCTGATCAGGCCAACCTTGACCTTCTTTTCAGCAGCGGGAGCATCAGCTGCGGGTGCGTCAGCAGCGGGAGCGTCGGCAGCAGGAGCGTCAGCCTTGGGAGCCTCAGCAGCGGGAGCGTCGTTGTTGCCACAAGCAACCAGGCCAACGACCATGACCAGAGCCAGAAGCAGAGCAAGCAGTTTCTTCATTTTAGTTCCTCCTTCAAATGTTGGGTCTGCCGGGAAAAGCGGTGGCTTTTCAAACCCTGAATATCAGACCGTGCAATTTACACCAAGCTTAAATCTTTATTAAGCATTTGGTTAATACAATTTTAATATAGAATTTTGTATTTGTAAAGCACTTTATTTTGTTTTGAGCAATTTTTACAAGTTTGCTATATAAATGAGCCAAAAGTTTTTTGGCGAAAAGCAAATATTCAATTTTAATATTCCAAAACACCGGTTTTGTCTATTTGTATCGATGTTTTCAGAACTTTTTTCATAATTTTTCCGTGATTTTCCATTCGTCATTTTGCCTTAAAGCGGCTATTTTTCAATAAAATATTTAAGCAAATTGTTTATTTTTTTCTTTTTAGCTGACAGTTTGTTCCAAAAAAACAAGAAATTTTTCTGCGCTTATTTAAGAATTCCGCCGCAAAACCGGGTCGGTCGGAGAAGATTATCCCTGTTTTGGCCCCTTCTTTTCACTGTTTCTCTCGGCGGAATTATAATAAACGAAAGGTATTTTCCCTGTTTTTCTTAATGTTAACTTATTATTTGTATTATAATTAAGTTAATAATTCTGTTTGTTCCGTACCGGTCAAGTATAGATTCTTCCACAGGCTGCTTACCTCGAATGACACCTTTTGTGTAAGAATAGAAAATACTTCGGCACCGCATTGCTGCGGTGCCGAAGTACAGGAAGGATCATTTCACGAAACTGATCAGCGTATCTACGGATTCTTTAGCATCTCCCAGCATCAGCAGCACATGGTCCGCTTCGTACAGGGGATTGGGGACACCGGC
>CAYQFW010000046.1:0-7732 GCA_964416955.1 uncultured Ruminococcus sp. | reverse complement strand
ATCGTTGAAATTTTTAAAACTCTGAACCCATTCCGTTGTTACGGCGGAGCCCTCAAAATCTACACTTACACAACTTATCAAATCTTGGAAATACCTCGTTACCGTCGCAAGTTGTGTATTAAAGTCGGGATATATGACACATACACAAGGTGCATGGTTAACAATCTCAGCTCCAAAAAGATAATAAGTTCCTGTTTTTAACCTCAGCGGTTTATCCTCGAGATCCATTAACTCAGTTCCTGTAGGCACTGTCATATGGTCTACTACAAAACCTACTGTCGGATAGACGTCATCACTTCTTAGTGTATCATCATTAATAGTTGCAACTTCTGTTGTCATTCTATTAGACTTAATTTCTACATCACTTAAGTCCGCGAACGTAGTCTTTGTTTCAGTATTTGTAAATTTAACTATTTCAACCAGACCACTTTGCAAACAAGTCCACATCATATCGGTACCTGAATTATCAACATGTATAAGGCGAGCTGCAGTAGCAAAAGGTTTACCATTGGGTGCATGAAATATACCCTCTACTTCATACACACCTGTTGGTACATCGACTATATTTATTTGAGTGCCTGTTTCGGGGTCTGGGGATACAATCTTTTTTACAGTTTGGGAAGTCCGTGCAATACTATCATCTATAAACTTATTATCAATTGTTTTTAGAATTTTTACATATACATCAATGTGCTTTCCGGTGTCACCCATTGAGTCAAATGTAAGAGTCGTCCCAGTCCTATAAATCGCTATTTCATCAGCAACATTATTACTACCGTCAAAATCTGTAGGAAAAACAAATTCCGCTGTTCCTGTAACCATGTCGTCCCAATTAAGGTCTACTACAAGGGTATCTCCCTCGTTTATGCCTGAGTCCGCTACGGACAGCTTAAACACCTCCGTAGTTGTAAATGTATGACTTGCTAATAGTTTTTTCTCCTCATACGCAAGCCTCCGGTCATTCACAAATTTCTGCGTTGCATGTACAATTTTACTCATATTATTCTACCTCCTCTGAGCATAATGCTCCATCATCATTAATAGTTATTCTAAACTTCTTACCGCTTGGCAACTTCATTACAACTGCCGAGCATTCAACTTCACCTGTCACAACAGAATTTTCACCCTCTCCCTTAATAAGGGGAGGCTTATTCTTTATATACGCAAAGCTATCGGCATCTGACTCATTCCAATCTCCTCTGAGTATATTGCCCTCTGCCTCCGTAAGTCTTTGGGATAAGCTCGCAAGCTCCGTAATGTTCATATCCGTACTGCCGGATATCCTTTCCAGAGAAACCGCCATTGCGGCAATTTCACCGAAAAGCTGAACCATAATATCGGGATACCTTTCAATAACATTTGTCATATTGTCTCTGCTCGGATATACGGGTATTGCCGCAAAATCAACGGTATTCCATTGATAAACCGTCTTCCCGTCCTCAAAACATTCAAACTGCAAAGAAAAACACAGTCCGCCCCAATACCTTGTAGCGTTATCTCCTATCAGCCAGGAAAACGTAATACTTTCTTCATCAGATACCAAATCATCAACCTTATATATATCTTCCGAGCTTTCCCCGGTCTCCGTGTTGATATCGGCATAATGAATGCTTACGCTGCCATGCGACATATCATGGTCGTTTATATACCTTGGCATACTGAACAATATCCTTTCGGAATTATGCGACCCCTGCACGAGACCCGGCATATTTTCGGGCTTTATTATCCGCTTTGTTTCCACATCAATTATAAATGTGGACGTTGCTGTTATATTGTGCTCGTGTGTTCCCACGAGAGCCACCTCCATTCTTTAATTTAAATCTCATCAATCAAATAATTCAATTGGTTCTGCAGATTAAGAAATAAGCTTGCCGAAAGTACAGTGCTGCCATCAATATCATTAATTGCATATTTCTCTCCGGCAGAATAGCTTAAGCTCCTCAGTGCAGCAGCAGCTTCGTTGTATATCGCAGGAGTGAAGTCCATGCCGGGGCTTACAGATGTAAAGCTTGACGGATAATCCTCAAATACCATGCTAAACTTTTCAAGACAATTTCTGAGGTCATTTAATCTTCCGATAAATTCTGACCACTCCTGCGCAGTTACAGGATGAATTTCTTTTGTCTCTGATGCTGCAAGCTGTCCTTCCATAGGACTTATCCAATACCATTTAAGCGGAATATCATATTGCGATACACTAAACCATTCCGAGTAATAGTAATTTCCGTTGTTGTAAGAACCCGTGATATAATATATAAAAACCTGATATTTGCCGTAATCCGAAACAGTAATGTTTAAAGTGTTTGATAATTCGCAGGTACCCGTGAATTCTGCTGTTTTTTTCTTTCCGTCATCGGTTTCTTTGTATAAATACATATGATAAACTGTTTCATCCTCGTAAATCCAATCAACAGCCCAACTGAGGCTCACATTTAAACTGCCTGCAGTTGTCTCCGCATTAAAGCTGCTTGTATTTACGGGGTTAGGTATTGGTACAGCTCTTTTAACTGCAGATTCTGTACTGTATTCAGCCGTTATAAGTATCAGCTTAACATCAATACCGGTTTGATAAAAGCTGTCTACGGTGAATTCTCCTGTTAATTCTTCGGAATATAGCACTCCTTCATCCTTTTTCCACCAATCATCAGCGCCGTGCTTTGAAGCCCAAACTTCATAGCCTGTGATACCGTAATATACTTGCAAGCATTTTAAACTCCATTTGATATTCAGCTTGCCCTGCTCCGGTTCCGTAATGGAAAATGAATCAATCACGGGAGGGTCATATTCCGAGTAAGCTGTAGCGGTAACAATATCCGAAACAACCTCCGCTTCATATGTCCTCAGAATCAATCGAAATTCAAAACTACCGTAATTTTCAACAGTTATAACGCTGTGTGTAGCACCATCTTCCTCTAGGGTTTCGGATATCTTAGTCCACCAATCCTCTGTTCCTTGCGGTCTTGCCTGTATCTCGAATTCGGTTATACCGTAATATTCATCCGAATATGCAAAATCCCAGGTGAATTCAAGACTCCCCTTGGAAGTATCATACACATTAAACGAGTCAATCACGGGGGCTTTCAATGTCCAATACGAGCCGGTTATATATTCATCCGTAAAAACTTCGCCCTTGTAGCTGTATATCATTGCCCGTATGTTATACTCTGTATCTGGATACAAATCCGTAATGGTAACCTTTTCACTCACGGTAGTTTCTGCTTCAATTGGTGTTTCAACAACAACTCCGTTATCATCTGTCAAGATTGTCCATTTTGATGAAGTCGATTTTTTATATTCCCATACAACATATCGGTCATCATATACATAACCGGTGTTAAGACCGCTGATAAGAGCCTCTATAATAGTTGGTCTGTGATAGAAAAATTCAATTTTAAGCGCCACATCCTCACCTCTATCCGAACGTTACCCTTAAGCCGGTTATAGTAGCATTCTCAAAATCAAGAACTGTATGACCAAAATCAACTCTGGTGTTTTGGAAAAATGCTATTCTCGCTGTTCCATCAAAGGTAGAATCATGAAAATAAATCCCCTGTCTGGAAGAACCATCACTCGGTGTAAATGCCATGTTAAAGCCGTTAATATCTTTTTCCATAAGCATAGTTCCACGTATAATCGGTAACCCTGCAATCGGCTTGCTCTCAGAACCACTTCCTTCACCAAAAACAATATACGGGCAGTATGTATCGTTTATTTCATACATTCCTATACTAAATTTGGAGCTGTCTTCATCCGTTTCCGGATACAAGTATAGGTATCCTTTCATTAAGCAAATAACATTCCCACTATCATCTGATGACTGCACCCTTATACCGTCAATCGTTCCTTCGGAAATCAAATCTCCGCTGATTCTTACATTACCCTTCAATCTGAATCCGTTACCATATTGCTCAAAAACAGTGTAAATTGTCTCTTCACTTGCAAGCTCCCAATCCTCCGAGGCAATGTCGTAATAGTAATAAGCTTCACTCATAATATTACCGTCATTATCCTTGTCGCGAATTACATATATCTCATCCGTATCTGTCATATCTTTTTTTGCAGATACTTCTTGCGCTTCGGATAATTTCGCGGCTCTTGCCACATAACTTCTGAGTCCTTCGGCATTTAATTCCAATTCCGCTATTTTCTCATCGGCATCCTTGGCAACTGCGGTTATGCTTTCTGCATTTTGAGTAATTTGCGTGGTTAATTCTTCCTCTAAGTCCTCGACCTTCGTGGATATTTCCCCTGCAACAGCCTTAATCTCTGTCCTCAGCTTGCCGTTTTCCATAGTAAGGGATTTTCCAAGGGCGGAGTTTTCTAAGTCCTCTGTAAACAAATCAAGAAGTCTCTTGTACTTTGTGAGCTCTGAGCGCATAGCGGAAACCTCCGCTCTCAGCTCCTCAAAATTCATTTCCTCTATTTCCTTGTTATTATAAAGTGACATTTACCTCACCTCCGTCCTCGTATATAAGCTCAAGATTGTGGAATTTCACATATCCCCGTCCGCTGAATTTCAGCCTGACACCATACGCCGCAGACTTTCTCAGTACGAATCGGGCAACTATATCTGTTTTCGCATTGGCAGCATAATCATAGACTGCCTGCTCTTCCTTGCCGTCCGTGTATTGCGCCGTAATCGTAAATGCTGCTCCTTTATCGGCTTCTGCTCTTAGCTGAACCTTTTTTAGATGCTTAATATCATAGCTCTCATTGGTCATGAGGTCTGTTTCAAAGCTCCATGTGTCGCTGTCACTCACATCCGCAAAGGTCAAAAGGCTGCCGTATGCTTCAATATCGTTAGTTGTAAGTAGTCTGTCAGCAACGGTTCCGTTTTCGGTATTGATACTTCTGAGGAAGTATACACCGTTTTTGTTGGAGGCAATGCCGACCGGATGAAAATCGATACCTTTTTCGGTATTATCAAGCAGTATTGACCACTGACCGCAGTAGGTGTCATATACGTATATGATTTCCCTGTCCGTGTGATCATCATTATTCCATCGGGATATCCAAAGGTAATAATTCCTGCCGTCGGTGCCGCTTACGATTATATCATCAATGTCACCCTCCTCCTTGAAGACATCAATACCCAGATTGTAGCTGACGGGCTTTGGTGTATCTCCTGTGTAGATATGTACAGCTCCCCCGGATACAAAGAAAAGATTACCGTTTACCTCTTGAACAGTTCGGTTATCAACTGTACCGTCACCGTATATATCAATTACCCTGAAGGGGTTTTTCGTGTTGTAAATCTCATATGTAAGGTCTTTTTTGAACGCAAGAACATGACCTTTATATGAGGTTATACCCGTGAATTCCCCATCAGCCTTTGTGTTTGCCTGTGCAGTAGAATACCATGCATTTGACTCATTGTATTCATCCTGAGTATCAAATACCCAGTTTGCATAATCATTGTAACCGCTTGCAAATATCTTGCCTCCACCAACGCCGAAAAGTCTTCCCTGGCTTACGGCAGCATAATCCAGGTTGGGGTAGGTGGGAGCAATGCACCACTGCCACTCGGCAATCTCAGCCTCTATGTCCCTGTACCATTCAAAGCAATTGAGGGTAGCAGTATTTTGATATATATACCTCCTGTCGGCTTTTTCTATATCTTTGAGATATTCACTTTCCGACAATGCACCTTCTGCACTGAGCAGGCTGTCCACTGCAGCTTTAAATTCATCAGGGGTAGCTTCCGCTATTTTCTTGTCTAATTTGGTTTCAATATCCTCCGTTGAAGGATATTGAAAGAGAATTCTTCTCTGCTCAAGAGCATTTACAGCTATGATGTTATTATCATCAGCTGTGGGATTAAAATCTATGGTCTTTTTGTCGGGAAATATAATAAGCTTTTTTGTAACCTCACTGTCCAGGGGCTCAGTTACATCGTTTAACGCAATGAACTGCACAACGCATCTTTGTCTGTTATCACAGTCTATATTCGGCTCCGATATTGCCGCGCCGTCGCCTGCTTGCTTTGTCTCTTCGTTTTCATCACGGATTATTCCCGTGTATGTTTTCTTACCCTTGATGTAATCAAGCTTTATGTATTTGTTACTTTTTGTTATTTCCCTGTATATTACAATAAGAAAATCATCAAAACCAAATACACCGAGAGCTTCTTTGCAGCTGACATTACCGTCATCATCTGCCGATAAGGAGCATTCCCACAAGCTATTACCTTGAATTTTGGCAGTCTTAAGTACCTTTGACGGCACAAGATAAGGGTATTCCTTTGTCGACATTCCCACCATACCGCTTAAGCTTCCGCTGTCGGTGGTAATCCTCCTGTTTAATCCATTCCAGGCTTTTTTGACTGTCCTGTACCTCTTGCGGGAGTTTGGAAGCGGCATCTGCCCGAAAAATCTCTGTTCTTCTTTATTTTTCTTTGCCATATGCCGTACCTCACATTCCTGTATTTGCCCTTTTAACCGCACACCAGGAATTAAAATCCTGCAGCATTGCATTGTAGTCATTAAGCCATTTAGCAGCAAGGGAATCCTCATTTGCTGTCTTGTATGCCTCGCCTCTGAGCTTAGAGGCTATAAGGTCCATAAACTCCACAGGAAGCTTTACGGTTTCCTCTTTATAGTTTTCCGGTGTTTTAAGGAGAGGTCTGCGAATATAAACAATATCTGCTTCACTGCATGGATATGAGCTCTTAATGCAGAGCTTGTTGCCCTTTTCAAAGTACACATCCCCGAATGTGGGACCGTTTGCAGCTGTTACATGCATAAGCTGTACCCTCTTGGATATGGGGAATTTGGCGTATACCGCCACAATATCAGCAGAGCGAATATTATTCTCGTCTTCAAGCTTAATGGGCAGAGCTATGCTTTCTGTGTTCTCAGTGGTATATATTCCCTCTTCCTTGATAACAGAGCCGTACAGAAGCTGTTCTGTACTGTTGAGCCATCCCAGGTAGCTTGTGTCGGTTATAGGCAGAGCCACATCCACTTCATTTTTGAGATTAGAAATAAAATCATATGCATATATTTCCGAATCAAACATAGTTACCACCTCGCTCTCCTTATTCTTCTTCCCTTGGCATCATCGTGCCAGTATTTGTTATATGCGTTTTGTGATTTTCTGAGAAACTCACTTTTATATGTATCTCCCGCACCTGCAAGGAAAAGTATATTGTCAACAATTCCGTTATGATACAGACTGCGTACAACACACTTGTCATTGAGGTCATCGGGTGCCTTGTATTCTTCACCGGCAATATACAGGAACTTGCCGTATGTAGCCTCAAGCTCTCTCACAGTTTCATCAAAGTAGTTAAAAAACCGTCTTTCTTCAAGCTTTGCGGCAATGAGTACTTTTTCGTATAATTTTTTGTAGTTCAACTAAAACCACCTCTTGTTTTTATTCAGCAAGTGCCGTCATAGACAGCGTCATTTTCAAAAAGGGCAATCACTTATGAATAACTATGTACCTAAAAAACAATTCATTATAGTGATTACCCTTTTCTATTCACCTATGTATCTCACTCGGTGTAAGCAACGTTAGTAAGTCTTATACATGCTCCGGGGTTCTTGCACACAAGGTCACCGTAGTTTGCAAGAAGTGCTCTGTGCTTACTTGTACCGGGTACAAGATTAAATGTAGAGCCGTCCTTTGCTCTTGCAAAGTCCCAACCGGTGGTCTGGAGTTCAAGAGACTTACAGTCAATACCCCACATCTCATTTGTAGGAAGGAAGCTTTCATTGATTACATTAATCTT
>CAYQFW010000045.1:0-7788 GCA_964416955.1 uncultured Ruminococcus sp. | reverse complement strand
AACGGAATGCTTCGTGCTTTTGGCGAACGCGTGGCGCGAAACGCCCCCATTCAAGGCACCGCGGCGGATATTATCAAGCTTGCTATGATAAAAGTTTTTGAAAGACTTGCCCGTGAAGTTCCAACTGCAAACCTTATACTGCAAGTACACGACGAACTCATTGTTGAATGCGAAGAAAAGGACGCAAAAGCTGTTTGCGAAATTTTGGAAACCGAAATGCAAAACGCGGCAGACCTTAAAGTAAAGCTTACTGCCGATGCCGCCTACGGCAAAAACGGGTTAGAAAGTAAAAAATAATGAATATTTTATTTATATGCACGGGAAACACCTGCCGAAGCCCCATAGCAGAAGGATATTTGAATTTTAAATACAAAGACCACAGAGCCCGAAGCTGCGGACTTTGTGCGAATGGTTCACCTGTAAGCGAAAATTCAAAAACAGTTATGGCGGAAATCGGAATTGATATTTCTTCCCACGTTTCTAAGCCTTTAACAAAAGAATTGCTAAATTGGGCTGACAGAATTATTTGTATGTCCCACTCACACCGACAAATGCTCGAAAGCGTTGGTGTCGGCTCGGAAGTTTTAGGCGGCGGTATTTCCGACCCCTACGGCTGTGATACCGAAACCTACCGCCAATGCCGTGACGATATTATTAAAGAAATTGATAATTTATTTAGCATATTTAAAATCGTTCCGATAGACCATCGCCACATAAAAGATATTGCCTTGCTCGAACAGGTTTGCTTTTCTACCCCATGGTCCGAGCAAAGCATTACCGACGCTTACAAAACAGGCACAAAATTTTTTGTAGCCGAAAAAGACGACGCGGTTTTAGGCTATGTAGGTCTCTCGGCGATAATCGACGAAGGATATATAACCAATATCGCCGTCTTTCCTGAATACAGAAACATGGGTGTAGGCTCGGCGTTAATAAAATATCTTTTTGAGTTTGCAAAAGAAAATATGCTTTCCTTTATATCGCTCGAAGTTCGCGAAAGCAACAACGGCGCCATTTCACTTTACGAAAAATTCGGATTTAGAGAAGAAGGAAAAAGAAAAAATTTTTACACTCTTCCAACAGAAGACGCTCTTATTTTAACAAAAAGGTTTGATTGATTTGAAAATTTTAGCAATTGAAAGTTCTTGTGACGAAACCTCAGTCGCAATAGTTGAAGACCGCACAGTGCTTTCAAATGTAGTTTCAACACAAGTGCAAGAACATAAAATCTATGGCGGTGTTGTCCCTGAAATTGCTTCACGCCGTCACGCCGAAGCAATTTCTTTGGTGTGTGAACAAGCCTTAAAAGAAGCAAATGTTACATATAAAGACATTGGCGCGGTTGCCGTCACCTTTGCGCCGGGACTCATCGGTGCGCTGCTTGTAGGAGTAAACTTTGCAAAAGGGCTTGCATTAAGCCTCGGTGTTCCGCTTATTCCCGTTCACCATCTGCGCTCGCATATAGCGGCAAATTATATTGCCCACCCTGATTTAAAGCCACCTTTTTTATGCCTTTTGGTTTCGGGCGGAAACACCGTTATAGCAGAAGTTACCGATTATACAAAATTCAATATTCTGGGCGGAACTTTAGATGATGCAGCAGGCGAATGTTTTGATAAATCGGCACGCTGTATGGGACTTTCTTACCCGGGCGGTGTTAATCTTGATAAAATCGCCACTAAAGCAGATAATAAAAAATATCCGCTTCCCTATCCAAAAGTAAGCACAGGCAAATATGATTTCAGTTTTTCAGGTCTTAAAACCGCCGTTTTAAATCTGGTTCACAACGCAAACCAAAAGGGTGAAGAAATTGATATTCCCGTTGTTTGCGCCACTGTGCGTCAGCGTGTTTGTGATATGCTGATAAACAACACCATTTCTGCCGCCAAAGAATTCGGCTTTCAAAAAATCGTTTTAGCAGGCGGTGTTTCAGCCAATTCAGAACTTCGCGCGAGAATGCAGCAAGAATGTAAGAAAAACGGCTTTTCACTTTACTATCCACCACTTAAATATTGCGGTGATAACGCCGCCATGGTCGGCGCACAGGCGATTTATGAATTTAAAGACGGAAATGTTGGAAACACTTCTTTAAATGCCACCGCAACTTTACCTATCAATTACAGAAACTAAGGAAGGATATTTATGTCACAAAAAAAACTCCTTTTAATTGTCAACCCTTGTTCAGGACGCGCTAAAATGCATACTGAACTCTTAAAAGTGGTTGAAATACTCTCTGCTGCAGATTATGCAGTAACTGTATATCCGACAAAATGCAAAGGCGACGCCACCGAACATATTTTAAAACTTTCTAAAAACGATTATGACATTATGGTTGTTTGCGGTGGTGACGGAACTCTTAACGAAGTGATAACGGGTATTATGCAAAGCGGTTTTAGTGTGCCACTTGGATACATTCCTTCAGGCACTTTGAACGAATGGTCGAGCGGTCTTAACATTTCCCGCAATATTGAAACTGCCGCAAAAGATATTACAACAGGCAAAAAAATTAAACTTGATATTGGAAAATTCGGTGATAAATATTTTTCCTATACCGCTTCTTTCGGCGCCTTTACTTCAGCTTCCTATTCAGCGCCTCAAGATGTAAAAAATGTATTAGGTCAGGCGGCATACTTCTTTGAAGGTATAAAAAGTCTTTCTAATATAAAACCCATCAATCTGAAATTCTCTTGCGAAGACGGAGAAGTTGAAGGCGACTTTCTCTTCGGCGCAATTTCAAACTCGTTATCAGTGGGCGGGATAGTTAAATATAATAAAACCGCAGTTGAACTCAATGACGGTAAATTTGAAGTTATGCTTATTAGAAAACCCGATAATATTTTAAAACTTCAGCAAATTGTTGACGGCATTTTAAAAAGAGATTTTTCACGCGAAGGAATTGAATTTTTCCGCACTAATGCTGTAACGATTCAAACAAAAGATGCCGTTTCTTTCACCCTTGACGGCGAATTTGCACAAGCAAACGGAAACCTTGCAATTAGCAACCTGCATAATGCAATCACATTTATAATACCACAATAAATTAAGGACGGAGCAAGTTTATGTTTACAAGAGATATTGGTGTCGACCTTGGCACTGCAAATACACTTGTTTGCCTGAAAGGCAAAGGAATTATTATGAGAGAACCCTCAGTAGTGGCTTATGATATAAGAAACGATGCCGTGCGTGCTGTTGGTCAGGAAGCAAAAGAAATGATTGGCAGAACCCCTGGTTCAATTGTAGCTGTGCGCCCTTTGAAGAATGGTGTTATTGCCGACTTTGACGTTACTGCCGCAATGCTTAAAAGATTTGTAAAGCAAGCGCTTAAAGGCTCTTTCTTCTCACGCGTCAGGATAGTAATTTGCATACCTGCAGGTGTAACCGAGGTTGAAAGCCGTGCGGTTTATGATGCCGCAAAACAAGCAGGTGCTTATGACGTCGACCTTGTGGAAGAACCCATGGCGGCAGCGGTGGGAGCAGGTCTTCCCGTTTGGGATGCCGCAGGAAATATGGTTGTAGATATCGGCGGTGGCACAAGCGAAGTTGCCGTAATATCTCTTGGCGATATCGTTACATCACAGTCAATCCGCGTAGCAGGTGACGATTTGGATGAAGCGATTATAAACTATGTACGCAGAAAGCACAATCTTTTAATAGGTGAACGCACAGCCGAACAAATTAAGATTGAAATCGGCTCTGCAAAGCCTTACGAAGACGAAAAGAGTATTGAAATCAAAGGACGAAATCAGGTTGACGGCTTACCTAAAAATGTCATTATTTCTTCCGAAGAAGTTCGCATTGCTATGGCTGATACCGTTTCTCAAATTATTGATACTATTCGTCTGACACTTGAAAAAACTCCGCCTGAGCTTGCGGCTGATATTATCGACCGCGGTATCACTATGACAGGCGGCGGCGCGCTTTTGCGCGGCCTTGCCGAACTCATTGCCGAAGAAACAGGAATGCCCGTAACCGTTGCGGCAAATCCGCTTGACTGTGTTGTTTTAGGCACGGCAAAACGCCTTGAAACAGACAGCGGTTTCGACAACTATACCTTCCGCAGAGGAAAAAGATTCAGATAAATGGAGACAAATAAATGCGTTTTTTCTTTCGCAGTAAGCAGTTTAAAATTATAGCATCAATTTTAATAGTCTTAATAACCGTTTCGATAATTTTCTCGGTAATAGGCAGTAAAATTTCCCCGCAATCCAACATTGTGGGTACTATCACTGCGCCTATACGCTCTGCTGTTACCGCTGTTTCGAACGCTGTTTCGGACTTTTTTACTGCCCTTTCAAACGGTAATGAAATTATGCTTGAAAACACCGAACTCGAAGCAGAAATTAACGAATTGCGCGAAAAATTAGCCGATTATGAAAAAATTTCCAAGGAAAATGATTTTTATAAAGACTATCTTGAAATCAAAGACCAGAATCCCGACTTTGAATTCGCCCCTGCAACGCTTATTTCGCGCGATTCCTCAGACCCATACAAAGCATTTGTTGTAAATAAAGGTTCTACCGACGGTATTGAAGCCCTTGACCCCGTTATCACCGATGCCGGACTTGTGGGTTATGTCAGCGAAGTAGGGCTTACCACATCAAAAATCACAACAATTTTAAGCCCCGATTTAACTTTAGGTGCGCTTGATAACCGCACAAACGATTCGGGTATAATTTCCGGCTCGCTTGAAACAAACGAGAAAGGTTATACAAAATTCCAAAACCTTGCGCATTCCTGCACCGTGGCAGTTGGCGACTATGTTGTGACTTCCGGCGAAGGCGTTTTCCCGAAAGGATTGCTTGTGGGTACTATTGAAACCATTGCCAACGATAAATATAACACTTCACTTTATGCTTCGGTAAAGCCTTTTGTTGATATCGACGAAGTGCGCAACGTAATGATAATCACCCAATTTGAAGGTCAGGGAAGCCTTCTTTCAAGTGACGGTAACTAATATGAACATAAAAAAACACCCTTTTATTTTCACTTTCAACATACTTATATTTTTCTTTGCCATTCTGTTTTTTTATACCGACTCTTTAAGTCTTTCAATAAACGGAATATACCCGCTTCTCATAATCCCCATACTAACCGCATTTTCATTATTTCATTCGCCGATAAGATGCGCTGTAGCAGGTCTGCTATGCGGAATTTTTATGGATGCTTGTATGGTGGGTTCTTACTGTTTTAACGCTATTATTCTTTTATGCATCGGCGTATTTGTAGCAGTTTCTTCCAACAATTTCTTCAACAAAAACATTCAATCTGCAACTGTGTTATCACTGATAACAAGTTCTGTTTATTTTGTTTTACAATGGATTTTCTTCCACACCTATCATGTAAGTGTTACAGACAATCTTATGTACCTTTTTAAGTATGCTTTTCCTTCAGCAGTTTTTACCGCTGTATTTATATACCCATTTTATTATCTTTACAAACATTTTCACAAACTACAAATGGAATAGAAAGGAATTTTAAAGTTGCCTTTTAAAAGAAAAAGCCAATTTATAATCAACTTTTTATCCGTTTTGTCAATAATCGCTTTGATAGGATTTTCAGCGCGTGCCTATTTCATTCAAGTGGCAAACTCCGCCGAATACACAGGAAAGGACACTCATGGTGCAACTTCAACGCGTACGGCTGTGCTTAAAGCACCGCGCGGCGAGATCCTTGACTGTTATGGCAGAAAAATTGCGATTAACCGCGACGGATACAATATCGTTTTTAATAAAGCCTATGTCGGTGATAATATCAACGATACCATTCTCACCCTTGTTAAACTTTGCAAGGAATATGACTGCGAATGGGTTGACCAGCTTCCCCTGAACTCCAAATCACCCTATAACTTTGAGGAAGACGCGTCGCTTGATAAAATGCTCTCGACCTTCGGGCTGGCTCACTATGCCACAGCCGAAAACTGTTTTGACGCTATGGTAAAGGAATATGAACTTGAAAATTATTCAAAAAGTGAACAACGCAAAATTATGGGTGTGCGCTACAGTATGGAAATTTCTGATTTTTCAATTTCCTATCCGTTCACCTTTGCTGAAGATATTCCAACAGAACTTATGCGCAAAATTTCAGAATGCAATTATGCTTTAAGCGGTGTTACGGTTGATGTAGTTCCCTTCCGCGAATATGCCGATACAACTCTTGCCGTAAACCTTGTTGGTACAGTCGGACCTATCTATGAAGAGGATTGGGCAGAATATAAAGAAAAAGGATATTCTTATAACGATAAAGTCGGCAAAAGCGGTATCGAAAAATGGGCTGAGGAATATCTTCGCGGTACCGACGGCGAAATCACCTACTATCTTGACGCCAAGGGCGATATTATTTCAACCGAAGTCACAAAAGAACCTATTGCCGGCAAAACCGTAATGCTGTCTCTCGATAAAAATTTACAACGAAAAGCACAAGATTCTTTAGAAGAAAAAGTAAAAAATCTTCAAAATCAAGGCGGAAGTTGTAAAGCGGGATGTGCTGTGGCGATTGATATCGACACAGGAAAAGTTTTAGCCGCCGCAAATTACCCCACATACGATTCTGCCACAATGAACAAAAACTATGAAAAACTGCAGTCTGACCCCGCAAAACCACTTACCAACCGCGCTTTCCAAGGTGTTTATCCAATAGGCTCAACCATCAAGCCCGCTGTTGCAGTTGCCGCAATAGAAAACGGTTATTACTCTTTCGGCGAAACAGTCAACTGTGTTCAGACATATAAGTTTTTCTCAGACTACACCCCTAAATGCATGCACTATCACGGACTTATGTCGCTTAATAACGCTCTTGCAAAAAGTTGTAACTACTTCTTTTTTGAAATGGGCAGACGAGTGGGGGCCACAACCCTTACAAGTTATTTTAAACAATTCGGTTTAGGAGTTAAAACAGGTGTCGAAGTCGATGACAGCCGCGGTATTCTTGTAGACCCCGAAAGCGATAATGTGGGCGGTACCACCCTGCAGATTGCAATTGGTCAGATGAACGCGTTTACACCTTTGCAGGCAGCAAATTATGTTGCGACACTTGCAAACGGAGGCTCCCACTACAGAGCAAGTCTAATTGATAAAATAGTTTCTTACGATTTCGACGAAATTTATCAGACCATAGATGCCGAAATTGTTAATACAATTGAAATTAAAGAAAAAACACTCGAAGCCGTTAAGGAAGGTATGCTTTCGGTTACCGAAGACGGTACGGGACGCGCCGCTTTGGGTGACTACCCGATAAAAGTCGGCGGTAAAACAGGTACTTCACAGGTTAACGGCGCGGCAGATCACAGCGTTTTTGTTGCTTTTGCTCCGTTCGATAACCCCGAAATAGCCATTGCCGTTGTGCTTGAAAACGGTGATTCGGGCTTCTCGGCAGGTTCGGTTGTACGCGATATGCTTGACGCCTACTTCTTTGCAGATGATGCTGCAACCACAGACGACAAACCCTTTGTAGTATTAGATTAAAATTGACAAATTTTTCACTCTGTGATAAAATATCCATTAAAAGTGAGGTGTATTATGGGCAAGATTTTTGCTGTAACATCAGGAAAAGGCGGTGTCGGTAAATCCACCGTTTCGGTAGGACTTTCCTTCGCTTTTTCAAAAATGGGAAAAAAGGTCCTTCTTATTGATATGGACGAAGGGCTTCGCTGTCTTGATATTATGCTCGGTATTGACGATTCCGTTATTTTCGACCTTTCGGACATTCTTCTCGGAAAAGAATTTGCCGATTGTATATACTATTCACAGCAAAACCCTGACCTTCACCTTATTCCCGCACCGCAAACAACAG
>CAYQFW010000044.1:0-8058 GCA_964416955.1 uncultured Ruminococcus sp. | reverse complement strand
AAAATATGGAGTGAAAAAAAATATAGCCCAGACTTTGTAATAAAAAAATTTGAAAGTGGTTATTTATGGAATAAAATTACTACAGAAAAAAAATATAATGAGTTATTTAAAGAAGTAGAAATAATAGATAAAGATATTGAACACAAAAGTATAGGAATTATGTATCCAAAAATGTTTGAAGCGGTTAAAGAAAGTTTGCAAAAGCTTTCGAATGACGAAGTGCGCGTAAGCGTTATTCACGGCGGTGTAGGTGCAGTTAACGAGTCTGACGTAATGCTCGCGCAGGCCTCGGGTGCTATTATCGTAGGCTTTAATATTCGTCCTGATGCTGTAGCCAAAGCTATGGCAGAACGCGAGGGAATAGATATGCGTATGTATCGCATTATCTATGACTGTATTGAGGAAATCGAAGCCGCTATGAAGGGTATGTTAGCACCGAAATACCGCGAAAATCAACTTGGTACGGTGGAAGTTCGTAGCGTTTACAAGATTTCTTCTGTTGGTACGGTTGCAGGTTGTTATGTTACAAACGGCAAGGTAACCCGTGCTTGTCAGATTCGTGTTGTTCGTGACGGATTTGTTATCTGCGAAGACAAGATTGATTCACTCCGCCGTTTTAAAGACGACGTTAAGGAAGTGGCTCAGGGTTACGAATGCGGTATCGGTCTGGAGAAATTTGCCGATATTAAGGAAGGCGACATTTTTGAAGCCTTTGTTATGGAGGAATACAGAGATTAATGGCTGGATTTAGAATTAACCGTATAACTTCTGATATAAAAATTGCTTTATCGGAACTTTTACGCGAAGTAAAAGACCCGAGAGTAAGCAAACTTTTGAGTATAGTAAAGGTTGATGTTTCAGGCGACCTTTCGTATGCTACCATATATGTCAGCGCGATTGAAGGTTATGAAGCAACCGTAAGTTCTGTTAAGGCGCTTAAAAGCGCTTCGGGATTCTTGCGCCGCGAATTAGGCGCAAGACTGTCGCTTCGCAAGGTGCCCGAACTTCGTTTCGTGGCTGATGATTCAATAGAACACAGCGCTAATATATCTAAAATTATTGATTCTTTTAAAGAGGAAAATGATAATGAAAAAGAAGGATAATACCGGTTGTGCAAGGCTTAATTTAAAGCAATGTGCAAGGTATTTAAAACGCCATGATAATTATATTATCTTGACCCACGCGTCGCCCGACGGCGACACATTGGGCTCGGCTTATGCGCTTTATTACGGTCTTAACGAAATAGGCAAGAGAGCGTGTGTTATCTGTCCCGATGTTATTCCGCAAAAATATGATTATTTCGCCCGCAGTACCGATCATGTTACCCGCGAAAACGCTACAGTTATCGCGGTAGACGTTGCAGATAAGCGACTTTTGGGTGATTTACAGGAAGAGCTTGGCGATATTGTTGACCTTAATATCGACCATCACATTTCAAACACCAAGTTTGCTAAAAATCTTTATCTTGATGCAGACGCTTCGGCTACAGCTGAAATCATTTTTGAACTACTGACTCTTATGAAGGTTAACATCAACGATACTACAGCAAAGGCGCTTTACACAGGTATTGCTACCGACACGGGCAGTTTTAAGTATTCAACTGTTACTGCTAAAACACATATTATTGCGGCAATGCTTTATGATTATAATATAGATGCCAGCGAAATTAACCGCCTTATGTTTGATACCAAGTCCAAAAGGCTTATTGACCTTGAAAGACAGGTTCTCGAAACTGCGGAGTTTCATTTTGATGATAAGTGTATGCTTTTGTGTGTTACTGCTCAAATGCAGGAAGCTACAGGTTGCAGCGGTACCGACCTCGAGGGTATTGCTGTGATTTCCCGCAGCGTTGAAGGTGTTAAAGCAGGAGTCACTATGAAACAGACCGATACCGAAGAATTTAAGGTTTCGGTTCGGACTTATGCGCCGCTTGATGCAAGTGAAATTTGTAAAAAACTCGGTGGAGGCGGTCATAAAGGTGCTGCAGGCGCTTCGGTAAAAGGAACACTTCAAGAAGTTAAGGAAAAGGTACTTACTGCTGTACGTGAATGTATGGAGGAAAAAGATGCAGGGATTTCTTCTGCTGAATAAACCATCGGGAATAACGTCTTTTTCGGCGGTTTCTGTTATAAAACGTTTGGCACAGGAAAAACGTGTTGGTCACACAGGAACGCTCGACCCTATGGCTACAGGTGTATTGCCGATATTTTTGGGGCGTGCAACTGCGCTGTCTTCACTTATGCTCGATGGTGATAAACGTTATAAAGCAACCGTAAAGTTGGGCATTACTACCGATACTGAAGATATAACAGGTGCTGTTTTATCTCAAAAAGAAGTTTGTGTAACAAATGAAGAATTGTTAAAAGCATTTGAAAATTTTAAGGGTAAAATTTCACAATTACCGCCAATGTTCAGCGCGCTTAAAAAAGACGGCGTGCGACTTTACGAGTTGGCACGTCAAGGTAAGAGTGTTGAAATACCGAAACGTGAGATTGAAATTTTCAGTATAGATTTGCTTTCGCCTTTGGACGAAAATAATTGCTTTGTAATTGATGTTAAGGTTTCAAAGGGTACTTATATTCGTTCTTTGGCACGAGATATTGGCGAATTTTTAGGTTGTGGTGCCACGCTTTCGGCACTTGAACGGACAAGTGCCTGTGGATTTGATATCGGAGAATGTGTAAAACTTGAAAATCTTGATAATCTGAATATTGCCGATTATATTGCAAATGAAGAAACTGCGGTTATGCACTTGCGAAAGGTTAATGTTACCGAAAAACAGGCGGTGCGTTTTTGCAATGGTGGTCAACTTGATTTTTCAAGGCTTCATATTGAAAATATAACCGAAAATGAACTTATAAGGGTTAAATTCGGCGATAAGTTTTTAGGTGTTGGTGTGGGTGATAATCTCAACAACAGACTTAATATTAAATGCATAATAAATGATTTTAAGGCGGTGGCAAAATGAAAACGGCAATAGCGCTCGGCACATTTGACGGGGTTCATATTGCGCACCGTGTTGTTTTAGATTTGCCCGATGGATATAAAAAAACGGCGGTCACTTTTAAAATGCCGCCAAAAATGTTTTTTGAAAATAAAAAAGAACTTTTAATGACCTTTGAAGAAAAGGTCAATGTTATTAAAAATTTGGGTTTTCAAAAGGTTGTTGCTTTAGATTTTAATCAGATAAAGAATACCGACCCTTTGGAATTTTTAGAGTTTTTGTATAATGAATATAACCCTGCCGTGATATCTTGCGGTTTTAATTACCGCTTTGGGAAAAATGGAGCAGGGGATACTGATTTATTAAAGGATTTTTGCAATCAAAAAGGTGTTAAATGTCGAATATGCGATGCGGTTACCAAGAACGGCGAGGCGGTGTCTTCGACCCTTATTCGAAATCTTTTAAAGCAGGGTGAAATTGAAAAAGCAAATACTTTGCTTAAAGACGAGTTTTCTTTCAGTGCAAAGGTTATCAAAGGTGATAAGCGCGGAAGAACAATCGGGTTTCCGACTGTTAATCAAAAATATCCCGAAGATTTGGTTAAAACAAAGTTTGGGGTTTATAAAACAAAGGTTTTGTTTGACGGAAAAGAATTTGAAGGCATTACAAATATTGGTATTCGACCGACATTTGAAAGTGAATATGTTATAAGCGAAACCTTTATAAAAGATTTTTCGGGCAATTTATACGGTAAGACTGTAAAAATTGCACTTCGAAAATTTTTGCGCGAAGAAATAAAATTTGACTCCTTAGAAGAACTAAAGAGCCAAATTCAAAATGATTTAAATTAAATAAAATAGAAATTTGTATCCCAGGCGGGAAGGTATTGGAAGTGACGCATATAGATTTTATAATCGTTACGGATACCGAGTACTGCTTGGGGTATTTTTATAAAATCATCGGTGCGGTGATAGGCGGAAATTAACATTTTTGGCTTGTACTTCAAAATTGTTTCTTTTGCGCCAAGAATTGCACCGACTTCTTCGCCTTCAACATCCATTTTAATATATGAAGCGTCGGTTTCGAGAGAGTCGACAGTAATACTTTGCAGCAAGGTTCCTTCTTGCGAAATGCTTGAATTACGTCCGCCTTTCATGCCAAAGGGAAGAAGACCGCAATTATCGGAAACACAGGCGTTTATAAGGGTTATGTTTTTTATGTTTTCGGTGTTTTTTCGAAGTTTTTTAAAAGTTTTAGTGTCGGGCTCAACGGCGGTTATCGAGCGGTAATTACCGTTACTGCGCATGATGAAATCTTCTGTGGTGTCGCCCGTATATGCACCCAAATCAATGAAATTTTCTTGGTTTAGTTTTAAAAAAGAATCATAAGGTTCGTTGGGAGAAACTTCGCAATCAATAAGATACTCAATTTTGCCGCTTAATTTATATTTTAAAATATTGTCGAAAGTTTTTACTGATTTTTCATCGGCAAGTTTGTTTCTGACAAGGTTGAATTCTTTAATATGGTTTTCGTAATATTCTTCTGTGAAAAGTCCACCGCCTATTACAGGGACCTCAGGAGCATAAAATTCCTGCTCGGCTGCGATTTTTTTAATGTTTTCTATAACATCAGGCAGACTGCTTCCAAAACAGAGAAGAACAATCATATCTCCGAATTTTTCTTTGAGTTCGCCATATGATGAAATTTTAAAACCGTGAAACATTTTGTTTCTGATAAAACCGTCACTTGCGAAAACACCTTGGAATTTTATTCCAAAATGTTCGAGAGTGTTTATTACTTTATCCGCACCGTTTCCCATACCGTATAGCACAATGGGTTTTTGGACGGATTTTAAATATGACCAAAGTTCTTTTTCCATAACTAATTCCTTTTTAGATTGTTAAAATAATTATACACTTTTTTGTTTGATAATACAAGTTGACAAATGAAAAATAGTGTAGTATAATTTTAGTAATTAGTAAGATTGTATTCGCGGAGGTGCGTTATCATAAACAAGACAAAAATAATTGTCTCAAGATGTGTTTTGATAGTGTCACTTTTGGTATTCGCGGCTTGTGTTGTATATTTTGCAATTCATTTTTATCAGATAAAGCAAATGGAAAAACTTGTAAGTGATGTTTCGGTTAGTTCTTCATCACAAAAAGTTGAAGCAACCAATGTAGAAGTTCCTGTGGATTTTGAAAAACTAAAAAAAGCAAATTCAGATATATACGCTTGGATAAATAT
This sequence comes from uncultured Ruminococcus sp., assembly GCA_964416955.1. Taxonomy (GTDB): domain Bacteria; phylum Bacillota; class Clostridia; order Oscillospirales; family Acutalibacteraceae; genus UBA737. The sequence continues at coordinate 2,867 of CAYQFW010000044.1, read as the reverse complement.
TCCCGACGCGAATGTTGATTATCCGATTTTGCAGAGTGATAAAAGCAATTCATATTACTTAAACCGCACGATTAACGGTGAATGGTCGGCTTACGGCAGTATTTATACCGAAGATTATAACAGCAAAGATTTTTCGGACTTTAACACCGTGATATACGGTCACAATATGAAAAACGGTACAATGTTCGGTTCGCTCAAAAAATTCCGTGACGCTTCCTTTTTCGAAGAAAATAGATATATCAATGTGTATATGGAAAACCGAATTTTGAAGTATGAAATTTTTGCGGCATGTACTTGGGATAATTTGCACATACTTGCAAACCGTAATTTTGACTTAGAAGAAAACCGTACTGCATATTTGGAAGAAATATTTGCAGTCAGGGATATGAATTCTCAAATTAACGAGAACATTCAAGTTACCGCGGAAGATAAAATTATAACATTGTCCACTTGTATGAATAATGATGAGAAACGTTTCTTGGTTTCGGGGGTTTTAGTTTATGACAGCCAAAACCCGTAAAATTATTAAGATTGTAAGCATCGTTTTAGCAGTGATTTTGCTTCTTGCAGGAAGTGTGTTTGCTTTTATAAAAATTGGCGAGGCGCGATTGCGTGAACAGTTAAGTTTCACTGATGACACTCTTTTAAGTGAAGACGCTTATGGCGATACTGCTGAAGTTTTTTATAACGGTCAGGGTTATGTTTATAATGATAATTTGATAAACATTCTGTGTATCGGTGTTGATAAACAGGAAAAAACCGACAAAAGATACCGTCAGGCAGATGCGTTATATCTTTTATCCCTTGATACTGAAACCAAAAAACTCAACATACTTTCTATCTCGCGCAACACCCTTACCGATATTGACGTTTACGATATCAATAACGAATTTCTCGATACAGATAATGCGCAGATTTGTCTTTCTTATGTTTACGGCAAAGACGATGAACATTCATCAATGCTTACGAGTAAGGCGGTTTCAAGACTTTTGTATGATTTGCCGATAAATTCGTATTACACAATATTTATGGACGGTATTTCAAAAGCGGTTGACAGTGTGGCTGGAGTAGAGGTTACTGTGCCCGAAGATATGACTGCTGTCGATAAAAATTGGTCAAAAGGAAAAACGGTTGTTTTGCACGGTTCGGATGTTTTGAGGTTTTTGCAGTATCGTGAAGACAGTAATGAACCCCGTCTGCAAAGACATATTGATTTTATAAAATCTTTTATAGTTTCGGCAAAAGAAACATTGAAAAAAGATGCATCTTTACCGCTTGATTTGTATAATGATTTAGCCGAAAATTCTGTTACGGATATTGATGCTTCTCAAGTGGCTTATCTTATTCCTATAATGGCAAATGCTGATGTTGGTTTTCATTCTATAAAAGGTGAGTCGGGGTTTGACGGTATGTATGAAACTTTCATAGCCGATGATACAGCCCTTTATGAAACGGTTTTAAATTTATTTTATATAAAAACAAATTAAAAGGAGAAAATTATTATGAAAAAGGTTTTAGCATTTTTACTTACAGCGGTTTTAATTATTTCTTCAAGCATGTGTGTTGCTTTTGCGGCGCTTTCGCCCGAAGCACAGGGTGTGATTTCCGGTATTGCTGCTACAGATGCCAATGATGAGGAAGTAACTGTCACGGTTGAAAAAATCGACAGCAAGGTTAATAAGTATTTTTATAATACTTTGACCGGTCTTAAGAGTGAAACAAAAAATAAAACTCTTAAAGTTGTGGGACATTATAATGTTGCTGTTGAAGGCAATCCTGAATATCCGCTTAATGTTGTTTTGAATGTTTTGGGCATCTCAGCTTCATCGGACGTTTATGTATTGCTTCAAAAGGGAAGTGAAGTTGTTGCTGTAACTCCAACTGTTAAAAACGGTAAAGTTTCGTTCGAACTTGAAGAAGAAGTGGACAAAATTGCTCTTGTTGTTGACGGTGATACAGCAGACAAGGTTGAAAAAGAAAATAATGTGAAATCACCGAAAACTTCTGATAGCACATTATACATTGTTATGGTAATGTTTGCTTCATTAGTTGCTTGTGTTTTTGTTTCAAAGAAAGTTAAGGCTTAAATTGTAAATCCCCGAAAATTTTCGGGGATTTTTTAAAAAATAACTTGATTATTATAAAGGTATGTGTTATAATAACTTTCGCTGTGGAAAAACAGCATATGCGCTGATAGCTCAGTTGGATAGAGCATCTGCCTTCTAAGCAGAGGGTCGGGGGTTCGAATCCCTTTCAGCGTGCCAATTAAAAAGGAATCAGTCCGCAAGGATTGGTTCCTTTTTAATTATTTATATGGAGAAAGGGATTCGAACAAGGAGGGAGCGTAGCGGAAGAAAACAACCTAAATGGTTGTTTTCGCCGACGTGGCAACGAGCGTAAGCGAGGCGATAGGCGCGGGAGCACCGAGACAAAATCCCTTTCAGCGTGCCATTGAACAAATCTCTCAAATCCCTTTATTTATGCGGGTTTGAGAGATTTTTCTTTATATTATATAAATTCCCATAATGAAATCAATTTATTTATAGTACTTTATTGTCACTTGACATATTTTATAAATTTATATTATAGAGAAATTGCACATGCAGAAAAATTAAACTCTAAAATACAAACTTGCATAACCTTTCTTACTATTATAGGCGGTGGCATTACTTTAGAGTGGGCACAATTAAAAAATTTTCAACACGATTGGTACTTTTATTTATATATAATTTTATGTTTTATAACATCTATTTGTTACTTTGTTTCTTTAATTAAATTTGTTAAAGCTTATACAGGTTATAGTGTGCCGTACTACTGTAGGAAGAAATAAAAAGCAAGTTCAGGAATACATAAAGCATCAGTTAGAT
>CAYQFW010000043.1:0-8073 GCA_964416955.1 uncultured Ruminococcus sp. | reverse complement strand
GCATTCACTGCAATAAACCGGACGGTCATCACGGGGAATAAACGGAACCTTTGCCACACCACCGCAAGCAGCGCATACAGCTTCGTGCAATTCTCTGGGCGCTCTTCCTGCATTCTTGCGTTTGTCACGGCAAGGCTTACAGCGTTGCGGTTCATTTACAAAGCCTTTGGATTCATAAAACTCCTGCTCTCTTGCAGTGAAAACAAACTCCTCTCCGCAGTCTTTGCAAACCAGTGTCTTGTCTTCAAACATTTCCTTTTACCTCTCTTAGGTTTTATAGTTGCCCCGTACGGTATCGCACCGTATTCTTTGATTACAATGTTTTTCTTTTAAACTACAAGGGCATATTTGATCGGCTAATACCGTTATTTCTGTATTTTTTTGCGGATACGCGTAAGCGCGTTACCCACCGCCTTTTCGGTTATATTTAAATGCTTTGCAATTTCAAGATATGTTTTACCTTCTAAAAATTGCTGTAAAACATTGTATTCCATACTTGAAAGTTCAAGTTTTATATTATTTTGAAGATTGTTGTAATCTTCTTGCTCTATCAAAATACTTTCGGGACTGTTAAGATAAGGTAAATCTGCCTCGTCGATTGGTAAAATCAATTCTTCGGGAATTGCTTTACCTGAATTATTTTTACGAAGACGCGATACCATTGAACGTTTTATACAAACACTGGCAAATACAGAAAAAGACGCTTTTTGGGGATTATAAGTTTTAACCGCTGAATACAGCGCAAAAGTTGCCTCTTGAACAGCATCTTCTATCTCATTTTCAGGGCAATATTTTTTGGCGGTTTTAATAATTTGCGGAAGATAACGGTTAATTATTATCTGCAAATTTTCATATTCACCTTGATTTATCAGCAAAATAACCTCATCATCGGTCATTTTTTTGTTATTTTCGACAAAATCTATTCCCATTATTGCTCCAAAACTGTATTTGTAACCAATCTTTCTATTATGATACCTTAAATAAATAAAATTGTCAAGGAAAATTTTTTGCTTAATATTGTTGCAATATTACCAAAAATAATGTATAATTTACATAATGAAATTTTAGAAGGAATTTACTATGAATTTTACACCCATTGACAACAATTCTCTTGTAGAAGGCTTCTGCATAATCAAAAACGTCGAGAAAAAAACTTCTTCCAAAGGCGACTGCTATCTTGATATGACCTTGGGCGATGCCGACGGCGAAATCAATGCAAAACTTTGGCGCTATTCCCCCGAAGTTCACGGCGAATATGATGCTAACCAAATTATTAAAGTTCGAGGAACGGTTTCACAGTACAACGGCAGCGACCAACTCCGTGTTGAGCGCATCCGTCCCACCTCACCTGAAGATAACATTAACCCTGAAGATTTTGTTAAATCAGCCAAGTTCTCGGGTGAAGAAATGTATAACGAACTGTATTCCATTGCAGAAAACTTCAGTGATAATGATTTAAAACAAATTGTATGCGAAATTCTAAAGGATAACAGACTTAAACTTCTATATTGGCCTGCCGCTTTTAAACTTCACCACGCGGTACGCGGCGGTCTTTTATTGCACACACTGACCATCGTCCGCTTAGCCGAAGGTGTCTGCAAAATTTACCCCTTTGTTGACCGCGAACTTTTAATTTCAGGCGCAATTTTACACGATATTGCAAAACTATGTGAATTCGAAGTTGCAGAAACAGGTATCGCTTCAGGATATTCTGTTGAAGGAAACCTTTTGGGACATCTTACAATGGGCGCTATGATTATAAACAAATATGCCGAAAAATTGGGAATTTCTCAAAAAACCGCAATGCTTTTGGAACATATGGTTTTATCCCACCACGGCGAACCCGATTTTGGTGCGGCGGTAAGACCCGCTTTCATAGAAGCCGAACTTTTATCGGAACTTGACTTAATGGACTCCCGTGTTTACGAAATGCATGAGGCAGTAAGCAGTACCGAAGCCGATAATTTCACGGGTAAACTTTGGGCAATGGACAACCGCAAACTTTACAACCACGACCGTACCGACTTGGATAAAACAATAAATTTGTTTTAAAATAAATACATAATACAAAAGGAGTTAAAAAATTATGACAATCACTAAAGATATGCTTATAGGCGACGTTTTGGATATTGATACAGGCTGTGCAGAATATTTCTTTGAAATTGGTATGCACTGCCTTGGTTGTCCTGCTTCACGCGGAGAAACCATTGAACAGGCTTGTCAGGTTCACGGCACCGACTGTGAAACTTTGGTTGCAAAACTCAACGCTTATTTTGCAAATAAATAATGATAAATTTAAGTTTAAGACTTAAAACCATCGCTTCCCTTGTGCCTTTGGGCGCAAGGGTTTGTGATGTAGGAACAGACCATGCACTTTTGCCGATATATCTCAAGCAGTCGGGCATTGCAAAAACCGTAATCGCCACCGACCTCAACAAAAAGCCGCTTGAAAACGCCGCAAAAAACATCGAAGAATACGGCGTTTCGGATATTTCACTCCGCCTTTGCGACGGGCTTTCGGCAGTATCGCGAGACGAAGCCGACACCGTAATCATTGCAGGTATGGGCGGTGAAGTTATGACCGCTATTTTAAGTTCTTGCAAATGGATAAAATCCAAAGAGATTACCCTTGTTTTGCAACCGACAACTTCTGCCGAAATTTTAAGAAAATACCTTTTAGATAACGGCTTTGAAATCGAAAGCGAAACTCCGCTATGTGACAACAAAAAACTCTATTCTATTATGCTTGCAAGATTTAAAAACAACACAACAAAACTCCAACCTTGGTTTTATTACATCGGTAAAATCGAGCCTTTGGGCGACGGCGTTTTATACATAAAAAAACAACAAAAAAGGGTTTTTAACTGTATGAAAGCCTTGGAAAATATAGAAGACAAACAAAACGAATTTCAGTTTTACAGGTCTATAAACGACCGACTTTTAAAAATTTTAACGGAGAATAACAATGGCGTTTGACGGAGCCTTTACCCACAAAATAGTCTGCGAACTTAAAACCGCAATTGACTGCCATATAGATAAAATTTACCAACCTTCCCGTGATGAGCTGGTGTTTTTACTGCGCAAAAAAGGTTTTCAAAAAAGGCTTTTTATTTCAGCAAAGTCGGGCGCACAAAGGGTTCATTTCACCGAAAACAAATATGAAAACCCTGCTGTTCCGCCAATGTTTTGTATGCTTATGCGCAAATATCTTTTAAGCGCAAGGCTTGTTGATATATTCCAACCTGAACTTGAAAGGGTTGTGACCTTCGTCTTTTCCGCTACAAATGAGATGGGCGATATCACCCAACTTCACCTTGTATGCGAACTTATCGGTGCAAAAGCAAATATAATTCTTGTAAATTCCGAAGGCAAAATTATAGACGCTTTTAGGCGAAGCGATGTTGAAACATCAAATCGTTTAATCCTTCCGAGCGCCGCCTATAAACTGCCTGAAAGAGAAGAAAAACTAAATCCGCTAAATGTCGCACCAAAAGACATTTTAAACCGCGCCGAAAACTCATCGCTTTTAAAAACCGCAGACGGATTTTCCCCTCTTATCTGCCGTGAAATCGAAAATTCAAATACACCCGAAACCAATCTTACAAGAATAATAAATGACCTTAAAAACGAAAACAAACCCATTCTTGTTCTTAGCAAAAACGGTGAACCGCTTGATTTTACCTTCACCGAAATTTCGCAGTATGGTCCTTCCTTTAAAAATAAGAGTTGTGACAGTTTTTCGCAACTACTTGACGAATTTTATACCGCAAAGGAAAATCTTGCCCGTATCAACACCAATGCAAAAGACATTTTAAGGCTTATTACAAATCTTAAAAGCCGCACAGAAAAGAAACTCGCATTAAGACTTCGCGACCTTGAGAAATGTGAGAAACGCGAGAATTTAAGAATTTACGGTGAACTTATAAAAGCCAACCTTTTTACTATAGAAAAAGGTGCCTCTTTTGCGGAAGTGCCGAATTATTACAGCGAAAACCTTGAAACAATTAGAATTCCGCTTGATAAAACACTTTCTCCGCAAAATAATGCGAATAAATATTTCAAGGAATACAAAAAAACCTACACTGCCGAACAAACGCTTAAAGAACTTACTCAAAAAGACCGTGAAGAACTTGTGTATTTTGATTCTGTTCTTTATAGCATTGAGCGTGCCGCCACCCTTGCGGATATTGCACAAATTCGTGAAGAATTAGCCGATGGCGGATATATAAAACAACATACCAATTCTAAAAAGCCAAAAGAAATGCCGAACGAATTTAAAGAATACACCTCGAAAGAAGGATATAAAATTCTTGTCGGTAAAAACAATAAGCAAAATGATAAACTGACAACAACTATTGCCAATAAAAATGATTTATGGTTTCACGTAAAAAATCAGGCCGGAAGCCACGTCATTGTGTTCTGTGCGGGTGACAAAGTTTCTGAAGAAACCATTTTCCAAGCAGCTCTTTTGGCGGCGCAAAATTCCAAAGCACAAAATTCTTCAAACGTTGCTGTTGATTACACACCTGTAAAATATGTGAAAAAACCAAAAAATGCAAAAGCAGGTATGGTGATTTACACCACCAACAAAACCGTTTATGTCACACCGAAGGGAGAAAACTAAATGAATATCGGCGTTTCCACCGCTTCCCTTTACCCGCTTGAAACCGAAATAGCGCTCCAAGAAATCGGTAAAGCGGGCGTGCACAACACCGAAATTTTCTTCAATGCTGAAAGCGAATTAAAATCTTCTTTCGTGGATATTTTGCTTGATATAAAAGAAAATTACGGGATTAATATTACTGCTGTTCACCCAACGATGTCACTTGCGGAATCGTTTATGATTTTTTCGGAATATGAGCGCAGATTTGCAGAAGCGTTGCAAAAATTCGCCCGTTATTCCGAAGTTGCGTCAGAACTTGGTGCAAAATATATCATTCTGCACGGCGGCAAGCCTAACGGAATTATAACCGACGAAGAATATTGCGAACGATTTATGGCTCTTAACCGAGAAACCCGAAAAAACGGGGTTATAGTTTTGCAGGAAAATGTTGTAAATTACCGTTCCGGCGATATTGAATTTTTGCGTTCCATGCGCGAAATTTTATGTCAGGACGCTCAATTTTGTTTTGATATAAAACAATCGGTCCGTTGCGGATATAATCCGCTTGATTTAATAAACGAATTTGGGAATAATATCCAGCATTTTCATATAAGCGACCATTCTCTTGCAGGCGACTGTCTTTTACCGCTTCGCGGAAAATTTGATTTTGAAACTTTTTTCAAAATCTTAAAGAAAAGAGGTTATAACGGCTCTTGTATGATTGAAGTTTATAAAAATGCCTATAAAGATAAACAAGAAATTTTCAACTCCTTAGAAGAACTTCAAAGAATAACATAAAAAATTGTTGCTTTATTAAAAAATATAAGTTATAATGTTGTGTGGGCTGTTGTGATATGCCCAAAACTTACAGAAAAGAGGAATAATGTGAACGAATTTTCTATTTATCATATCTTTCGCCTAATCATTAAAAACTTTTTTATAATTGTTTTATGCGCAATTCTTTTTGGTGTGGGGGCTTTTTGCTACTGTGAATTCCACCTTGAAGAACGCTACTCTGCTTCAGGCTCGGTTGTAGTTACCAACGGCGGCATTTTTGATGCCAACGGTCAAAGCACACAAATTACAGGAAGCGACAAAGTAAGCAATTCAGATATTGCGGCTTCAATAAATTTGCTCACAACGGTCAAAGACATTCTTTCAACAAACGACATTTACAAAGAACTTGCAAATAAACTCGGCGGTGAATACACCTATAGCCAGTTGAAAAGTTGCGCTACCATTTCAAAACGTGACGATTATTCTCTCTTTATTGATGTGAGATTTGAAATGAACGACAAAAACGAAGCAACCAAAATAACCAATATGTTCTTGGAATTAACCCCTGATTACATAAACGAAAGTATTCCAAACACAAGCACCCGTGTTTATACCTGCGACGGTGCTTCAAAAACCTATCCCCGCACTGCCTCCACAACCGCTATAGCAATGTTTGTGGGCGCTCTTCTTGCTTTTGTTGTTGTCTATATCATTTCTCTCTTCAACACAACAATCGAATCCGAAGAAGAATTCAAAGACAGATACAACATTCCCGTTTTAGGTGATATTCCTGATTTCGCATCTGCCAAATCAGGAAAGTATGCTAAATCATACTATAAGGGAGGAAAATACTATGGCAATTAAGGCTTCGAAAAAAAATTCGGGCGAAAAAATCATAAACCCCGAACTTAACAAAACTCCTTTTGCAATTGTTGAATCTTATAAAAACTTAAGGACAAACTTGATTTCCGTAATGTCAAAAGCGAATGGCAAAATTTTGGCAATTTCAAGTCCTAATGCAGCAGAAGGCAAATCCACAACAGCGCTTAACATTGCAATTACTCTTTCACAATTAAATAAAAAAGTTATTATTCTCGATACCGACTCCCGCAAACCGTCTATCCACAAAAAAGCCAAACTCAACAATGAAAAAGGCTGTATGGATGTGCTTCTGGGCGAAAAATCTATCGATGATGTTATCGTACATTATAATAACTTTTTAGATGTTATAACTTCAGGTGCTAAAGTTAAAAACCCGTCTGAACTTTTTAGTAATATTGCATTTGATGATCTTTTAGAAAATCTTAAAGAGCGTTATGACTGTATTATTCTTGATACACCGCCTATCAATGCTGTCTCAGACGCCTTGATTATTGCACAAAAGAGTGATGCGCTTGTAATGGTTGTCCGTGCAGGTGCTACTAAGTATGAAACATTTGAATATGCTTATGACAGTCTTAAGGTTTTGGATATTGAACTTGACGGTGTTATTATCAACGGTTCAGGCGGAAAAGGCGGAGGATACTATTCAAGGAGCAGATATAGTTCTTATCGCTATTCCAATAATTCTCATACATAATAAAAAAACATAAAAACGGGAGAGCTTTTCTCCCGTTTTTGTATAATACACAAAGGGGTGATTTTATGCTTTTAGATATACATTCTCATATTTTACACAATATTGATGACGGCGCTAAAGATTTAAACGAATCTGTTGCGCTGCTTCAAAATATGTATTCACAAGGTATAACAGATGTTATAGCAACACCTCATTTTTACCCTCAAACAGATGTACTTGAAGACTTTACCCAAACTGCCGCAGAGCGCTTTAATGAACTTAAAACGCTTTGTGAAGCCGAAAATTTACCGAATATTTATCTTGGTTGTGAAGTATTCTATTATAGCGGAATAAGCAAAGCCTCAAATCTTGAAAAGCTAACTCTTGGCGGTTCTGAATACATCCTATTAGAACCAAGCCACACCCAATTAGGCAAAGGCTTTCAAAGGGAATTGCTTTATTTCAGAGACACTCTTGGCATTACTCCTATTCTCGCTCACATTGAGCGTTACCACAAAGAAAAAGGTTATAAAAACCTTATTTCATTCATAAAAGAAAACGGCATATTAACACAGGTTAATGCTTCTTCTTTTGCCGACCGTAAATATTCACGTGTCTTAAAAAAACTCATTAAAGAAGATATTATAACTTTTCTCGGCACCGATACCCACTCCTTAGAACTTCGACCGCCCTTACTTCTTGATGCGCTGAATGTAATCGAAGAAAAGTTCGGTAATGATTATAAGGAAAAGCTTTGCGAAAATTCTCTCGAACTGCTCAACAAAATCTCTCTAAAAGGAAACTGATTTATGTTTTCAGATAATCTAAACATTAACACCAAAAACGGTGTAACCTATATAACCTTTCCAAAACTCGAAAAAACAGGACTCGTTAATCACCTTTTTTCAACACGCCAAGGCGGAGTAAGTCCCGAACCTTACGGCAGTATGAACCTAAGTTTCAATCGTGGCGACGGCCGTGAAAATGTTTTGGAAAATTACCGTCGTTTATGCGAATGTGTAGATATTGATATAAAAAATTTAGTCTTGAGCCGTCAAACACACACCGATAATATTAAAAACGTAACCGAAGAACATCGTGGTACAGGAATTTTCAAAAACTCGTTTTGCGATAT
>CAYQFW010000042.1:0-8104 GCA_964416955.1 uncultured Ruminococcus sp. | reverse complement strand
TTCTTTCTTCTTCGTCTTCAACAAAGCGCTGAAGAATCTGAAGAATTTTTGTACCCTTCGGAAGCATTACAGGAAGACCCTGACCGATAACGTCAACCGTTGTAAAGAGTTCTAATTCTCTGCCGAGCTTATTGTGGTCGCGTTTCTTTGCTTCTTCAAGCATTGTAAGATGCTCCTCCAACATACTTGCTTTCGGGAAAGCGGTACCGTATACACGGCAAAGCATCTTTTTAGAAGAATCGCCGCGCCAATAAGCACCTGTTGCCGAAGTCAATTTAAAGGCTTTAACCGCGCCTGTTGACATAAGGTGCGCACCTGCGCAAAGGTCGGTAAATTCACCTTGAGAATAAAAGCTCACTTCTTCTCCTGCGGGGATACCCTCTGCAAGCTCTACCTTGTAAGGCTCGTCCGCTTCCTTGAACTTAGCAACAGCTTCTGCCTGTGGCAACACAAAACGCTCAAGCTTTATATCTTCCTTAACGATTTTCTTCATTTCACTCTCGATTTTTTCTAAATCTTCGGGGGTAAATTTTTCGTCAATATCAAAATCATAGTAAAAACCGTCGTCAACAGCGGGGCCTATAGCCAATTTTACATTAGGATAAAGTCTTTTAACCGCCTGTGCCAAAATGTGCGAAGCGGTGTGACGGAAGGTCCATCTGCCGTATTCGTCGTCAAATGTTAAAATTTCGAGAGCGCAGTCTTCGGTAAGAGTCGTTCTAAGGTCTGCATTCTCGCCGTTAATTCTTACAGCACAAGCCGCCTTTGCAAGCCCCATACTAATGTCCTTGGCAACTTCATAAGCGGTAATACCTTTTTCGTATTCCTTTACAACATCGCCTTTTAAAGTAATCTTAATCATAATTATCTCCTTTTCTTATGATCGTTTTTTAGTATCTATTCGTAGGGTACGACCTGCGTGTCGTACCGCTAACTTCGATTTAACATATCGGAACAACACATAGGTTGTTCCCTACAATAATAAAAAACTCCGTCCCACAAGGGACGAAGTATAATTTCTCCGCGGTTCCACCCAAATTCCGTACAAAGTACGGCTCTTAGTACCTTTAACGCAGGCATACGTCTGTGTTGTTACCCACAGCGCTATACGGCGGTCTCACCTAAACTCTGTTTAGCGGATTTCAGCGCCAGTCCGCATTCTCTGAAAACAAATATTTAAGCTATTGTCCGTAATTTTCACTTTAACAAAATTATTTTACACCGCTTTTTAATATGTGTCAAGAGTTTTTTACTTGAAAGTACCTATAAACTGTGTTAAAATATTTGCGGTGATAAAATGTTATTTACAAAAAAATCAACTTACGACTGGTTCGTAGTAGGGCTTGGCAACCCGGGTCTTCAGTACGAAAACACCCGTCACAACGCGGGGTTTATGTCGGTTGACTGCTTTATGGAACTGAAAGACGGCGAATTTAATAAGCACAAAATGCAAGCCGTTTTTGGTGAATGTAAGGTAGGACAAAACCGCGTACTTGTTGCAAAACCACAAACCTATATGAATAATTCGGGTTCTGCTGTGTCGGCTATCGCCAAATTTTACAAAATCCCGACCGACCGCATTATCGTAGTTTGCGACGATATTAATCTTGATATCGGCAAAATCCGCATACGCCGCAAAGGCAGTGACGGCGGACAAAAGGGTATGCGCGATATTATCGAGCTTTTAGGCACCGATGAAATAACGCGTATAAAAGTCGGCGTTGGCAAAAAGCCCCACCCTGAATATGATTTGGTCGACTGGGTGCTCTCTAAGTTCCCGAAAGAGAGCGAAGAAGAACTTTCGTCTGCTCTGCAAAAAACCGCCAAAGCCTTAGTGGAAATTATAAACCGCGGTATCGACTCCGCTATGAACAAGTACAGTAACTAATATGGAATTTATAAGAGAAGTACTAAACGGCGACAGCGATTATAAATCACTTTTAAGTGGTATAACCAAAGGTCGCCTGCCTCTCGCCTGTACAGGACTGTCACACGTGCACAAATCGGCGGTAATCTCGGCTTTAAGCCGTGACACAAGCAGAAAAATCGCAATAATAACTCCCGACGAAAGCTCTGCTTTGGAAATCACGGCAGACCTTAACGGAATGGGTATAAATTGCCTTAATCTTCCGTCGAGAGATTACTGCATAGGCGATATAAAAGGCTACTCAAAAGAATATGAACACAAACGTACCGACACCCTGTCTAAACTTTTAGGCGGGGACTTCGTTGTGCTTACAGCGTCCTTAGATTCGGCTTTGCAGTACACAACACCGCCCGATATTTTAAAGCGCGCAAACTTTACGCTAAAAAGCGGTGATACTATTTCGACCGATGAGCTTATCTCCCGCTTGATAGACAGCGGATATGTTAGAAGCGAAATGTGTGACGGCGTGGGTACATTCTCGGTGCGCGGCGGTATTTTTGATATATACCCACCCTCCAGTCCCGTCCCCTACCGTCTCGAATTCTGGGGAGATGAAATTGACACAATTTCCCCTTTCGACACCGAAACTCAGCGCCGAAACGACGCGGTAGAAGAAATTGAAATAACCCCCGCTTGCGAAGTTTTATATAACCCTAAAGAACTTTTGGAAAAACTTTCACCCTTAAGCGAAAACAAAAAGCTTACCAAACCCCAACAAAACCGCGTTTATACCGATATTGCGGCTTTGGAAAACGGCGTTTCAATACTGCCCGACCGCTATTTACCTATTATATTCCCCGAAAATAATACAGTTTTTGAATATTTAAAAGACTGTTTAATTATATTAGCCGACTCAGGTAATATGAAAGAGCGGTTTGCAAGCATTGAAACCCAAACCGTTGCCGATACCGAAAACTTTTTAGAAGAAGGTTTTCTTAATTTTGCGACAGCAAAGCTTTGGATTACAAAGGCAGAATTTTTCAGTCTTTGCGAAAATGCGGTTGTACTCGAAAACTTTCCCCGCACTTCTTATGAACTGAAAATTAAAGATATTATAAACTTTAACTACAAGCGTTCAACCGCTTGGGGCGGCGACCTTAAAGTGTTAATTGAAGATATAAACTACACCCTTAAAACAGGCGGTAGCGCCGTTATTTTAGCAGGCGAAATGCGTGCCGCAAAGGTGCTTACTTCTTCATTGCAGGAAAACGGAATAGACGCTCTTTTCAGCGAAAACCCGTCCTACAAAAAAGGTCTTGTCACAGTAAGCCTTGGCGGACTTTCTTCGGGTTTTGAAATACCAAGCCAAAACTTTATTCTAATCACCCACCGCTATATCGCGGGTGAAAAAAAGGCAAAAAAACGCCACCGCAAAAAAGGTCAGGAAATCGGCTCGCTCGACAGCCTTAAAAAAGGCGATTATGTTGTGCACGAAACCCACGGTATCGGTATTTTTGACGGAATAAACCGCATCACAAACGACCGCGTCACAAAAGACTATATAAAAATCAAATACGCCAAGAGTGATGTTTTATATGTACCCGTAACCCAACTTGATTTGGTATCAAGGTATATCGGCTCGGCAAACGAAGGTACGCTAAAAATCAACCGCTTGGGCGGTAGCGAATGGCAAAAAACACGAAAGCGTGTTAAAGCGGCGGTTAAGGATATGGCAAAACAACTCACCGCCCTTTATGCTAAGCGTATGGCGATAAAGGGCTACGCCTTCTCCCCTGATACCGACCTTCAAAACGATTTTGAACGCCGTTTTGAATATGATGAAACTGAAGACCAACTACGGTGTATAAACGAAATCAAGGGCGATATGGAACGCGAAGTGCCAATGGACCGACTTTTGTGCGGTGACGTAGGCTTCGGCAAAACCGAGGTAGCACTCCGCGCCGCTTTTAAATGTATAAGCGAGGGCAAACAGTGCGCGCTGTTAGTTCCTACAACCATTCTCGCTATGCAACACTACAACACCGTCATTCGCCGTTTTGGTGAAATGCCTGTAACCGTAAAACTTTTAAACCGATTTGTAACTCCAAAAGAGCAGCAAAAAATTATAACCGATTTAAAATGCGGCAGAGTCGATATGGTAGTAGGCACCCACCGTCTTATATCAAATGACGTTAAATTTAAAGATTTAGGGCTTGTTATAATTGACGAAGAACAGCGCTTTGGCGTGGCACAAAAGGAAAAACTCAAAGAAGAATATCCAAATGTTGATATCCTGACCCTTTCTGCCACACCAATTCCGCGAACACTCAATATGGCGATGTCGGGACTTCGGGATATGTCTTCCTTAGACGAAGCCCCAGGCGACCGCCACCCTGTGCAAACCTATGTGCTTGAATACAACTTAGGCATTATAACCGACGCTATAAATAAAGAAATTCGCCGCGGCGGACAGGTTTATTATCTGCACAACCGCGTTGATACTATCGAACGTTGCGCACTAAAACTTAAACAAAAACTTCCCGATATAAATATCGGCGTAGCCCACGGCAAAATGACCGAGCAAGAGTTATCGCGAGTGTGGAAGCAACTGCTTGAACACGAAATTGACCTGCTCGTTTGCACCACCATTATTGAAACAGGTGTTGATGTCCCAAATGCCAACACCCTTATAATTGAAGAAGCCGACAAAATGGGGCTTTCGCAGTTACATCAGCTAAGGGGCAGGGTTGGACGTTCACCCCGCCGAGCTTATGCTTATTTTTGCTTTGCGAAAAACAAACAACTTTCTGATGTTGCTTCAAAAAGACTTGAAGCTATACGCGAGTTTACCGAGTTCGGTTCAGGTTTTCGCATCGCTATGCGCGACCTTGAAATAAGGGGTGCAGGCAGTATCTTGGGTGGTGAGCAGCACGGAAATATGGAGTCGGTAGGATATGATATGTATCTGAAACTCTTATCCGAAGCCGTAAACGAAGAAAATGGCATAGAAGTACCCGAAGATAACCCCTGCACAATAGACCTTAATGTTTCGGCACACATACCCGAAAGTTATATTTCTTCTCTACCTGCCCGCCTTGGAATTTATAAGCGCATTGCCGCTATTAAAAGCAATGATGATGTAAGCGATGTTATAGACGAATTGTGCGACCGCTTTGGCGAACCGCCACAGGCGGTTATGGGACTTATTGATATTGCATTACTTCGAAGCAAAGCCTTTGCGGCTCAAATTACCGAAATCACACAGAAAGGAAATAATGTTGTCCTCAATATCAACTCAATACAGCCTGAAACTATAACAAAACTGTCGTCTGCCTTCGGAAACAGATTTTTGCTCACAGCCGCAGAAAAGCCTGCCTATAACATAAGACTTGACAAGACACAAAAAATAACCGATTTTGTTAAAGAGTTGGGCAAAATCCTGTAATAAAAAATTTTTGTAGACTTTCAAACAAATTTGTTATATAATTGATGTATTGAATGTAAACACGGAGGACTTAAAATGAATACTTTCAAAAAAATCGCTGCGTTAATTTTGGTTTGCCTTATGGCTTTGACTGTAATCGGCTGTCATCCCAAAAACGAAATTGCCGTTACAATCGACGGTCACGAATACACTTCCGCCTATTATATGTGCGCTCTTATCAATGCATATATGGAAGGTCAAAGTGAAGTTTATAACAACCTTTCTGACGAAGAACTTTCTTCTGAAGAAGAAATCGACTATTTTTCAAAAGAAATTGACGATAAATCTTTTTCAGACTGGGTTAAAGACCGCGCTATTGAAACTTTAAAAGAAGTTTCTGTTTACAAATCACTCTGCCGTGACAACGAACTTGAACTTTCCGATGAAGAACGCGAAAATTCTGAATATTATGCTTCTTTCTATTGGTCGAGTTATGGTTATTCAACCATATTCGAACCTAACGGTGTTTCAGAAAGCACCTTTACAGACTATATGATAGACAGTAGTTATGCCGACCTTTATTTCGAATATCTTTACGGTGAAGACGGCGAAGAGGAAATTAAGGCAAAAACTATTAAATCGACCCTTTATGAAGACTTTTTGATTGCAGATATTCTTGAAGTCACCTTCTCAGAAGAAACCGACGAAGAAATAGAAGCAATTGAAAAACAACTCACCGAATATGCCGAAAAGATTGATAGCGGTAAAATGACCTTTGAAGAAGCTTACGCCGACTATTACGACGAAGAAGAACATAGCCACGACGAAGACGAAGACGGTCCTAAAGACCCACATGCTGAAATTATCGGTGCAGACGGCACAGGCTATGAATATGATTATTACGACGAAATTGCAGAAATGGAAATCGGCGAAGTTAAACTCATTGAAGATGCAGACGGCGCAGGCTTTGTGCTTGTAGTTAAACAAGATATTGAAGCTGACGATTACTATCTTGAAGATATGGACATGACAATCCGCTATCTCTTAAAAGAAGATGAATATTACGAAAATATGTCTGCAGAAGCAGAAAAACTCGAAGCCGATATTAACAATTACGCTGTAAATCAGTTTAAGGTTAAAAATATTGTAGAGCCTGAATATTATTAAAGCTAAATGGTTTGTCCAAATGAGCACAGACCAAAAGGAAATAAAATAACAAAACACAAAATTTAAGCGTCTTGTAAAGAAATCAAACTTTTACAAGACGCTTTTAATATGTGGAATTCTTCAGATTTAGGATATTAAGTTCCCTTTTAAATTCAATCGTTTTTTCGTCTCTCAAAGAGCCGCATACGTCTACCATGGCAAAAAACGATTTTTGTATCACAAAGAAGGATACCCTTTCACATCAATATATTTCGCAATTTTAATAATATCTTTTTTTCCGCGCGGGATACCTGCACCTGTGACATATTAAGAAATTCTGCCGTTTTGCTTTGTGTCAAAGCTCTATAATAACGGCATTTTACAATCGTAATCTCTTCTTGTGTAAGATGCTTAAAGGCA
Organism: uncultured Ruminococcus sp.; assembly: GCA_964416955.1. GTDB lineage: Bacteria > Bacillota > Clostridia > Oscillospirales > Acutalibacteraceae > UBA737. The sequence continues at coordinate 1,247 of CAYQFW010000042.1, read as the reverse complement.
CTGTCAAGCAAAATTCGGTCAAATATATTATCTTCGAAAGAAACCGTCGGCAAATCAGTTTCTACAATACCGTCATCACTTTCAACCGTAAGCGATACGGGAGCCTGGGAAGCGCTCAGCGCTTCGGTCACTTCTTCTGCGCTAACGCTCAAACTTTTTGCCAGTTCCGACACAGTCGGCTCTCGGCAAAGGTCTTGCTCTAAAATTTGTTTTTGGCGCATTATTTTTAAATAAAGTTCCTTTATACTTCTCGAAACCTTCACCGCTCCCCCGTCGCGAAAAAGACGGCGCACTTCTCCCATAATAACAGGTACGGCATAGGTCGAAAAAGCAAAACCCTTTGTTTCGTCAAAGGCATCAACCGCCTTTATAAGCCCTATACATCCTGCCTGATACAAATCGTCATACTCTATCCCCCGTCCTGTAAAACGGCGGCAAAGGGAGTGGACAAGCGGTAAATTTTGTTCTATAACTTCTTCACGTTTCGCCTTTTCCTCAACCATTTATATTAAAACGCTGACTGATTTTTTTGGTCATAATAATGCTCGTTCCTTTGCCCAAAGTTGAGCGAACCTTAACGCTGTCCATAAATGACATCATAACCGCAAAGCCAAGACCCGCGCGCTCACCGCCAACAGTGGTATACAGCGGTTCCATCGCTTTGCCTACATTCTCTATTCCCTTTCCCCTGTCACGAATTTTGATTTTTATGATATTAGGCTCTATAAGTTCTGCCGATATGTAAATCTTTCCAAAACCGTTGTCGTAAGCGTGGACAATACAGTTGGTCACCGCTTCAGAAACCGCTGTTTTGATATCGCTTATTTCTTCAAGTGTCGGGTCAAGCTGAGATGCAAAAGCCGAAACCGTAGCCCTTGCAAAACTTTCGTTTGAAGAACGCGACAAAACCGTCATTGTAAAATTATTGTTTACCATTTTATTTTCCACCTTCCAATTTTGCTAATTTTTCTATTCCCGCCAATTTCATAACCTTGTATATATTAGGCGGGGCACCGTTTATATGAAGCGATGCTCCCGTTTTTTGAAGATTGCGGTATCTTCCCATAACAAGACCTATGCCTGAACTATCCATAAATGATATTCCCGAAAAATCGAGTACTAAAAGGGTTGGCATATTAAGCTCCACCGCCGTATCTATTGCTTCGCGCATCTGCTTTGCGGTATGATGGTCAAGCTCTCCTGACAAATAGGCAGTCACAACCTCACCCGTCACATTGATTTCTACT
>CAYQFW010000041.1:0-8219 GCA_964416955.1 uncultured Ruminococcus sp. | reverse complement strand
TATGAAGAAGATGGTTGGGGAAATTCGGGTGTTTTAGAATTGACCTTTAATAACGATTATATTCTTGCGGATTTTAAGGATATTGTAATGGACGAAATGGCTGATTGGGGTTTCTTTGAGAATACTTATAAGCTTGTAAAGAATGACAAAGCGCAACAGAGTATTACAGACGGCTCTAATGAATATTATGAAGACCAACCCGATACGATAGAACCTAGTACACCTTCGTACGACACTTCAAAGGCAAGTGGGATTTTGGCGCAAAAGGGTATGTCAGAGGCGGAGTTTAGAAAAAGTTGTCAGTATCTAAGACCTTCACGTTATGATATTGCATTTATACATAAAGGTACAACAGTTCCTTTTGAAGAACTTAAAAATTTGGAGAGAAATCCAAATGAATATATTGGCAAGCATTATATTTTTGGACAAAACCCAATAGAATTACTGCCTTGCAAAAAGTGTCACGGAAAGGATTTGTCTAAAAACCCCGAATATCCTTGTTCGCATAATACTACTCCAAAAAAGATGGAAGATGGATATTATTATAGTAAGCAATATAATACTGACAAATTAGTTCCTTATACACTTAATGGTGCCAATAAGTTTGTAAATGATTATGGTGAAACGGTTTATTATGGGGGTAGTTCAGATAATTATTTGATTTTTGATATGCGAGATGATATATATTCACCTAATGTGACAAGTGATTCGGAAATTGTGGCATATATGATTTTTAATGGTGTTTCAAATGGTAAATTATTATTTTTAATGATTTCTTGTGATGTTATTTATAATGATTGATTATTTCAATCGCCCGATAGCAGTTTTAGGCTGTTATCGGGTAACTTTTTGTTTGTAAGGAGATGTTAAGGAAATGATTTACAAAATAGGCACCATAGCCGATATGGATAGCATAGTATTTGAGAATGACGATATAAAACAATTAGTCTATCGCTATGCAAGGATATTGACCGATGAATATGGCACAGACCGAAACATTGACACATATAACAGGCAATATATCCTATATGCGACTATGGTACTGAGTTTATTCTCAAAATGTGAGAAGACAACAAAATTTTGTATTGCATTTTTCACAAGGCTTAAGTTAATAGTTGATTTTCATTGAAAACTTTAAAAAGATGTGATATACTTTATTGAGAATAATATATGCAATCTGTTTAAAAGGAGTAGGGGTATATGTATAATAAATTTTGCAAAAAACAACTTTGGGAATGTTCTAAAGATTTGTCGGCGGTGGCGCTTGGAAGAGTTTTTGCTGAAACTGTAATTAAAAATGCAAAACTTATTAATGTTTGCACAAAGGAAATTATGGAAAACACTGATGTTGCTATCCACAGCGGCAGAATTGCGCTTGTGGGTGACGCTTCGCATTGTATTGGTGAAAATACAAAAGTAATAGATGCAAACGGTATGTATATTGCTCCCGGTATGCTTGACGGACACATTCATATTGAATCTTCAATGTTAAGTGCGGGCGAGTATGCGCGTTCGGTTATTCCGCACGGCACAACGGGTATTTATTATGACCCTCATGAGATTTGTAATGTTTTAGGATTTTCCGGCGTTGAGCTTATGATAAAAGATGCTGAAAGAACACCTTTAAAAGCAATGCTCACACTTCCGTCATGTGTGCCCGCAGTACCGGGATTTGAAGACAGCGGCGCTACAATAACTTCGGCTGATATCAGAGAACAGATTAAACTTGACGAAGCGGTAGGACTTGGCGAAATGATGAATTTCCCAGGTATTCATATGAGCAATGAGGAAACTCACGCTATAACCGGTGAAACTTTAAAAGCGGATAAAATTATTACAGGTCATTATTCTATCCCAGATACAGGAATGGGACTTAACGCTTATATTGCTGCGGGGGTCAGATGCTGTCATGAATCTACAAGAGCCGAAGACGCGCTTGCGAAGATGCGTCTTGGTATGTATGCTATGCTTCGAGAAGGTTCGGCTTGGCATGACTTAAAAGAAGTCAGCCGCGCAATTACCGAAAATGAGATTGACTCGCGTTATGCGGTGCTTATTTCTGACGATACCCACCCGCATACCCTTATTGAGAACGGCCATCTTGACCATATTGTGAAAAGAGCAATAGCAGAGGGTGTTGACCCGTTAACCGCGGTGCAGATGGTGACTATTAACTGCGCACAATGTTTCCAAATGGATAATGAGTTAGGTTCAATTACACCAGGCAAATGTGCTGATATTATTTTCATTGATAATTTGGAAGATTTCAATGTTAAAAAGGTTATAATTGACGGCGATTTGGTGGCGGAAAACGGTAAAATGCTTTACGAATTTGCAGAATATACCTATCCTGAATTTGCAATGAATACAATGCACGTTGGTGAAGAAATAACTTCAGATACATTTAAGATTAAAACCGATAAAAAGGACAAGGTTACAGTCAGAGCAATTGAAATTATTCCTGCAAGAGTGGGCGATTATGAAAGACACATCACTCTTAAAGTTGAAGACGGATTTATTGAGTCGGACGTTGAGCAAGACACTTTGAAAACCTTCGTTTTTGAGCGTCACAACAATACCGCAAAGCATGGTGTTGGATTTGTTAAGGGATTTAATATTAAGTGCGGTGCGATGGCTTCAACCGTGGCGCATGATGCTCACAATCTGCTTGTAATCGGCACTAACGATGAAGATATGGCTCTTGCAGCAAATACTCTTATTAAGTGCGGTGGCGGTATGTGTGCTGTGAGTAACGGCAAGGTTCTTGGTTGCGTGGAATTGCCGCTTGCAGGTCTTATGAATGTTAAATCAGCAGAAGAAATGAGCGAAAATGTAGCAAGTCTTGATAAAGCGTGGAAAGAAATTGGTTGTGATATTGTGTCTCCCTTTATGACAATGGCTTTAATACCGCTTGCATGTCTTCCCGAACTTCGTCTTACTGACCGCGGGCTTGTTGATTGCACAACATTTACTTTCTCTGATTTAGAGGTTGAATAATTTAAAAATTTTTTATAAAAAACAATCGAAGAAACACAGGGGGCACTCCATAGTGAGACAGTTACTTATTTTGTAAAGTATTGCTTAAAAAATAAAGAAATATCTTCTTTGATGTTGAAAGTCAGAGAAGATTATGATATACTCAACATATAATTTGTATTCGGCGTAAAAGAAAGTTTTAGCGCTCTGTATCTTGGCGATAAACTAATTAGCAAAACCGAATTTGACGGTGAATATAAAATTCTCACCTAAGAACAGGATGATGAATTTATCGGTAGTTTGTTTGGGGGATTTTGTTGTTTTAAGACCTTTGTTTAAATATAAGGAGAAATTTTAATGTTTGATGCTTTAAAGGTTAAAAACGAGTGTGTAAATTGGATACGCGACTTTTTCGAAAATAACGGTGACGGTTGCAATGCTGTTGTCGGTATTTCGGGCGGTAAGGACAGCTCGGTTGCGGCGGCGCTGTGTGTTGAGGCACTTGGCAAAGACCGAGTAATAGGTGTTTTAATGCCGCAAGGGTTACAACACGATATCGATATGGCATATATGCTTGTGAATCACCTTGGTATAAAGCATTATGTGGTTAATGTAAAGGAAGCGGTTGACGGTATTTTAAATAATTTGCCAAGCGATATTGAAATTACTGCTCAAACTAAACAAAACATTCCGCCAAGAATTAGAATGTCTACACTCTATGCCGTGTCTCAAAGTGTTAACGGCAGAGTTTGCAATACCTGTAATTTATCGGAAGACTGGGTTGGCTATTCCACCCGCTACGGTGATAGTGTTGGCGATTTTTCACCGATGTCAAACCTTACTGTAACCGAGGTTAAAGAAATCGGCTATCTTTTGGGACTGCCAAAAGAATTGGTGGACAAAACTCCAATAGACGGTCTTTGCGGTAAAAGTGATGAAGAAAATTTAGGTTTTACCTATGCCGAGCTTGATGTCTATATCCGCACGGGTGAAATTGCCGATAAGACCAAAAAAGAAATTATTGACAGAAAGCATACAGCAAATATTTTTAAACTTCAGCTTATGCCTTGCTTTAAACCCGAAATATAGTTTCCCTTGACAAAGTTTCAAGGGGGGGTATAATAAACCTATACTGATTTGTAGGAGGAATTTATGAAAAAGATATTGGAATTTTTTAAAATTCATAAAATCACAGCAATAGTTTTATGTGCGGTTATTTTTCTTGTGGCTTTGTGGACCCCTTTTATTATCGTTATTTCAAAGCAATCTAATAAAGAAAACACAGATTCTTATGCCGATACTTTGAGTGTTGGCTCTAATGAATATAACGCTTATATTGGTTCGGATTCTTCTGAAGAAACCACAACTGAAAGCAGTGATAGTTCTGCTTCGCAGGTGAACAGTACGTCTGACTCAAGCAATAAGGTTGAATCAAGCAGTAAAGTTGAATCGAGCAGTAAGGTTGTATTGAGTAGCAAAGTTGAATCAAGCAGTAAAGTTGAATCAAGCAGCAAGGTGTCATCTTCGGTAAAATCCCAAACAAGCAGTGAAGCGGTTTCAAGCGTGGAAGAAAAGGATCCGATAGCCGAGGATGCGCCGCGGATTATTTGTTGGGGTGACAGTATTACTGTTGGTATGGGTATGTCAAGAAGCGAAGCATATCCCGGTGTTTTGCAAAAATTGGTTGGCAACGGATACCGTGTTCTTAATGCAGGAAGCAGCGGTGAAAAATCACAAACTATAGCCGCTCGTCAGGGCGCGTATGAAGTAACTATCGACCGCGACCTTGTTTTTGAGGCAGGGTACGGTAGTGTATATCTTGACGGTGTAAACGGACCTAATCTTGTTTTAGAAGATGGTACTATTCTTGATATAAATGAAGACGGTGAATCTTTCCGTAACGATTTGCCTTGTGAGAAAATTTATATTGATGGCAAAGAGTATCAGTTAACCTGTTCGTCAGGGAAAATTGAAATTTTAAGAGAAGAATATAAAAAAAAGTTAACAATTAAAAAGGGAAGCAAGGTTGTTTTTGAATCTGCGAAAAACCAAACGGGAAGTTATTGTGAAATTTTCTATGTGGGTGCTAATGACGGTATAAGCGGAACAGCCGAAGATATAGAGTATCTTATAAACCGTTATAAAGCGATGATTAAACGTCAGGGGAACGATTGTTATATGGTTATAATTCCGCAATGGTCGGGTGCTTTTACTGAAGCACTTAAGGCGGAATTTGGTGACAAAGCGGTTGATTTGCGCGGTGAAATATGTGCGCGTGTAATTGAAAAGAAGGGTTATCCTTCGACCTATACCGATATTAGCGAAGCAGAGGCGGGCAAAATTCCAACCTCTTTAAAATTTGCAAACAACCCAAACGATTCTTTACATCTGAATGAATACGGCTATGAAATGATGGCTAATATTATTTACGATAACGGTGTAAAACTTGGGTATTGGTAATGAAAAGTCTATTGTGGCACACTTGCTTTACGGTGTAGGATATGACTTTCAAAAATTAAAACGATAGCCTTCCTTAAGGGTAAGGGAGGCTAAATTTATTCCCGATTTAAAACAAGCATATAATTTCCCAAAATACCAAAAAGGTGATATTATGAACATAAACGAACTTATAAATCTGAGAAGAACCATAAGAAAATTTGAGCAAACTTCACTTTCGGCAGAACAACTGATAAAATATGTTGATGCGGCGCGCATAGCGCCGAGCGCGGCAAATCTGCAACCGCTTAAATATGCGGTAGTGGTTGAAAAGGATATGACCGATAAGGTTTTTGAAACGCTTAAATGGGCGGGATATCTTAAAGGGGAGTATAACCCGAAGGATAACGAGCGCCCAACGGGATATATTGTGGTTTGTGTTGATAATGACATTAGCAAAGCGGGATATGATATGGATGTTGGCGCGGCGGTGGAAAACATAATTTTAACTGCTTTGGCAGACGGCGTAGGCAGTTGTTGGCTCGGCTCGGTTGAGAGACCAAAACTTAAAAGACTTTTAAAATTGCCCGAAAATTTGGAGATTTCCTGCGTTGTAGCGCTCGGTTACCCTGCTGAAACACCTAAAGCCGTGGAAATGAATAACGGCGATGTTAAGTACTATCTTGAAGATGAAATTCTTAACGTTCCAAAACGCTCACTCGATGAGATTATAATTAAATAATTATTAAAAAATCACCTCACTTTATTAAGTAAGGTGATTTTTGTATGATGGTAAGCTTGTTGATTATATTATAATTTCAAAGAATGTTCGTAGGGCGTGGGGTGCGGGTGTCCGGTGGACACCTCTGCGAAGCAGAAGCACCGACCGAGGCGGCAGCCGAGACATTGCTCACGCCGTTTGTAGCATTAAAAATATCGGCAGGACCAAGGCCCTGCCCTACAATATTTTAATAGTTAGTATATGATCATTCTTTTTTGTTTTTATAATCCTTTGGTGATACCCCAAGGCTTTTCTTAAATACCGTTGAAAAATAGAGCGGGTCGGTAAAGCCCGAAAGCAAAGCTACATTTTTAACCGAGTCAATGCCGTGGTCAAAAAGGGAAACAGCGTATTTTATGCGAAGATTTCTTAAATACTCCGAATATGTAATATTCATTTTTTCTTTAAAAATATGGGAGATGTATTTTGGGTTGTAGCCAAGCTTGTCAGCTATCGAGTTGACCGACAGGTCAGGGTCGGCAAACTGTTCTTCGCTTATTTCTACGAGTTTATTTATAAGGCTATCGTGTTTTGTTATGTTTTTAAAAAGTCGCGAAAAGGTGTAAAGAAGCATACTCTCGCCAGCAAGGTCAATTGTTTGCTCGTTTGCACTGGCAAGACTGTCTCGCCAAAGGGGGATAATACCGTCGAAACCTTTAAAAAATCTGTTTTTAGTGGATATATTAAATCGGCGGAAGAGTTCTTCGGCGCGGTTGCCGTCAAAGTTTATATACATATACTTGCAGTCGTTTTTCGGTTCAGAAGAAAAGTTTTCACCCTTAAAGCCAAAAATAAGTTCACCTTTTGAGAGTATGGTTTCTCTGTGGTTAAAATAAAAGCTTCCTTTTCCTTCAAGCATTAGTATAACGCAGTGTTTGTTTAAGTATCTGTCCATTTTCATAGCGGTTGGGTTAGATTCTAAAACAAAGCAATCAATCGCTAAGCCGTTTATATCTTTCGCAAAGGTAAATTTACAAATATTACTGCTTTTCATAATGTCACCTCAAATACAATATACTATATAATTTTTTGGAAATCAAGCGAAAACTAACTTTTTTAAATAAAGTTATGGAATTTTTCTATTGAACGGACTGATTTGAAATATTATACTATAATTGAAATAAGGGAGTGAGAGCGATGTATTACGCGCTTATAATTGTGGCGGTAGTGATGTTCGGCGCTTGTTTTGCCTGTAATGATATATACCAAAAAATCAGAGGCAATACTGTAAAAGTAAGTATTCAATTTTCGACACTTAGTTCTTTTGCAGGTCTTGTTGTGTTGTTTATTGTAAATAAATTTAAGTTTGAATATACCCACTACACGTTATTGATGTCGGTTTTTCAATATCTTATAAGCGTGGGATTTACTTTTTGCAGTTTTAAATCCTTGGGTGTTATAAATTTATCACTTTATTCGCTGTTTTCGATGCTCGGCGGTATGGTTTTGCCGTTTTTACAAGGTATTTTATTTTACGGCGAAGCGATGACAGTGGCAAAAGCGATATGTCTTGTGTTTATTGTCGTTGCGCTTTTGCTTACGGTCGAGCGCGGAGAGAAAAATAAAGGGTACATATACTACGCTGGAATATTCACACTCAACGGTATGTCGGGTGTTATTTCTAAGGTGTTTGTTGAGAGCAAATTTCCTAAAACTTCAAGCGCGGGTTTCTCGATTTTGAGTTGCTTGGTTAATGTGGGTATTTCTTTGGTTATTTTGGCGATTTTCTTCAGAAAGCAAGAAACCAAAAAAGAAACTGCCAAAAGCTTGGGTGCGGCGTTGTTTAATGGTGCGACCAATAGAATTGCAAATTATGTATTACTCATAGCGCTCATACATGTCGAGGCTTCGGTACAGTATCCAATGGTAACAGGCGGAGTTATGATTGTATCAACTATTATAAGTTATTTCGGTAAAAATAAACCTAGTAAAAAGGAAATTTTATCGGTTGCTTTGGCTTTTTTTGGAATGTTAGCGTTATTTATCATTCCAATTTCTCTACTATCAGTTGAATTAGCGCGATTAT
>CAYQFW010000040.1:0-8280 GCA_964416955.1 uncultured Ruminococcus sp. | reverse complement strand
AATGTAATAGGCTCGTTATTGAAATGGTGTGGGATGTCATTCAAACTGATTGTGTCTGATCGTACTACAAATATGAAGTAGGAGGAGCGACGCTTGAAATGATAACAAATAACGAAGATGGAATAATTATTAAGGATGCAGACATTGAGGGATTCACGCAAGGTCTATCTTTATTAATGGAGAGTACAACATTAAGAGAGCAATTATCCTTGAATGCCTTGCAATCAATCCAAAGATTTTCTCCCACATCATTTATGAAGTCTTGGGATGACTTAATTAATCGTGTTGTCAAGCAAAACAAAAAAAAGGATTAATTGATATGACTAACAAAAGAATTGCATTTGTAATTGGCAGCATGTCGCGCGGTGGGGCAGAGCGCGTTATTTCGATTCTGAGTGATGAATATGCGCAACGCGGTTGGCAGGTGGATATTGTTTGCCTATTATCGAATCGTGTGGAATATAAACTTCATCCGAATGTGCGCATACTTGATTTTAGTGGAGATACTGAATCACGATGGGTTAGATTTCCCGGATGGTTAAAAAGAATTCGTCAATATATCAACACCGAACATCCCGATGCTGTGGTCTCTTTTGCCGCGCGTATCAATATTATTACACAGTTGGCTGCTTTCGGACTGGGGGTAAAAGTAATCATTTCGGAACGTAATGACCCCAAGCACGATGGACGATCTGTGTTGATTAGATTGGCCACACGCTTACTATATCCCAAAGCGGTGAAGGTGGTTTTTCAGACCAGACGGGCTCAATCATATTTCCCATATTTGAAGAATGCGTGTTTGATAGCCAATCCGATATCGGTCAAAACAGTTGCGTCAGATGTTACTACTACAAAAATTGTGTCTGTGGGTCGGTTGGCTCCGCAGAAAAATCAAAAAATGTTGATAGAGGCTTTTGCGGCAATAGCCTCAGATTTCCCGGAATATTGCCTGAAAATTTACGGAGAGGGCAACTTGCGTTCAACATTGCAAAAACAGATAGCATGTTATGGACTGCAAAGTCGTATTTTATTACAAGGGAATGTCGTCGATATTCATGAACGAATTAAAGATGCGGCATCATTTGTTTTATCATCTAATTATGAAGGGCTATCAAATGCCCTTTTGGAGGCGATGATGATGGGACTACCTTGCGTTTCAACAGATTGCGCCGGGTCGGACGAGTATATTCGCAGTGGGAAGAATGGCATATTGGTGCCCGTGGGAGATGTGAAAGCTTTAACTGAGGCTATTCGCAGAGTGTTGACTGATAGAAGTTTGGCTCGACGAATGGGACGGCAGGCGAGTGAAGATTCAGTTTCCTTTACTCAAAAAAAGGTAATAAAGCAGTGGTTTAACGCAATAGAGAGATAAGATGAATATTCGAGATTTATTAATTTTTGATGTTGGACGATTTATTCCTGATAAATGGTGGATTCAAATCAAATATTATCGGGCATTTGGTCATTTTTGTGATTTTGAAAATCCGCGGACTTTTAATGAAAAGCTACAATGGCTGAAATTACATGATCGTAAGCCTGAATATACACAAATGGTGGATAAATACGAGGCGAAAAAGTTTGTGGCAAATATTATTGGTGAAGAATATATCATTCCCACATTGGGCGTTTGGGATCGTTTTGAGGATATCGACTTTGAAGCATTGCCCGATAAATTCGTATTGAAAACCACTCATGATAGTGGTACGGTGGTTATTTGCACTGATAAACAACATTTTGATATTGCAGAGGCGAGAGCATTGTTTAACAAACGATTGCGTCGCAAATATTATTATTCCCATCGCGAATGGCCTTACAAGAATGTAAAGCCTCGTATCATTGCCGAGAAATATATGGTTGATGAAAGTGGCTATGAATTGAAGGATTATAAGTTCTTCTGCTTTAACGGAGAACCAAAAGCGTTGTTTATAGCATCGGATAGAGGAAATCCTACCGAAGAGACCAAATTCGACTTCTTTGATATGGAGTTTAATCACTTGCCGGTTACCAATGGTCATCCTAATGCCACTTGTGGGATAAAAAAACCGCAAGGTTTTGAGGCGATGAAAGAGTTAGCCGCAAAACTTTCTCAAACCCCCCCCCATATCCGTGTTGACTTCTATGATATTAATGGTGCAATCTATTTTGGCGAACTAACATTTTTCCATTGGAGCGGATTGGTCCCTTTTGAACCGACGGAGTGGGATTATAAATTTGGTAGTTGGATTCAATTGCCTCAACAAGAGTAATGAAAAGAGTCCTTTTAACAACAACACTATTGACTGGCGGAGGTGCTGAACGTGTGGTAAGCGTATGGGCTTCGCAATTGGCTGAACGAGGTTTTGATGTACATATATTGCTTTCTGGGCGAGTGCCCGGAAAGGAGTATTCATTGAGTGACAAAGTACAGTTACATTCAATATCACCGTTGTATACAGAGTATCAAAAACTTTCATTGTGGCAGAAGGTTCGAAAAAGACGAGCGATTATTAAACGCATTCAGCCGGATTATATTATTCCTTTTTTACCGCATATTCAAATACAAACGCGTATTGCTGTACTGGGATTACCCGTCCGCAGAATAGAGACAATTCGAGTAAGTCCATGGCAAGCTGAACCTAAAAATAGATTGTGGCGATTTTTGTGGAAAGAGTGTTATCAGAGTGCCTATAAAGTGATTTTACAAACGGAGGAACAAGGAACATATTATAGTGAAGCAATACGTTTCAAAAGTGTTGTAATACCCAATCCGTTCAGTGAAATATATCAAACTTCTTATAAGCAAGGGTATGATGGTTCTCCTAACCGTTTTATAGCTGTTGGTCGCATTGTCCCTCAAAAGAATTACCCAATGATGATTCGAGCCTTTGCTTCTATTGCGCGAAAATATCCCGATGTGGTATTAGATATTTTTGGAGAAGCAGAAAACTCCGAGTATTGGGCGTTTATTCGGCAATTGATTGAGGATGAGGGTATGACGACGCACATTTTTCTTCGAGGACGAAGCTCCCAAATCTACGAGGAGTATAAGATGCATGACGTGTTTATGCTGACATCGAATTTCGAGGGGATGCCTAATGCATTGGTAGAGGCTATGGCAAGTGGCTTACTTTGTATATCCACAGATTGCAAAACTGGTCCAAAAGATTTGATAAAACAAGGTGATACAGGGCTCTTAGTCCCTGTCGGGGATGTAGATATGTTGAGGCAGAAAATTGAGTCAGTGCTGTTGATGCCGGTCATGGATTGTCAGCGTATTGGTAATGCTGCTCGAAATTTAGTGATGAGCCTGTGTTCAGTTGATAAAAGTGTCAATACTTTGATAGATATATTGAAGTAAATTTGTGTACGAATTCATTTTTTGAGACGATGAAAATTATTTTTAGTGACAATGGGTTGAAGATGTTGCTGAATTTCCGAGGGGAAATCATAAAACATTTAATAGAAAAAGGTCATGAAGTTGTGCTAATATATCCGCAAATTACACACGAACAGAATTTAGAGCAATATATACCGAATGGTTGTCGTGTGCAGAGCGTGGATGTAATACCCTCAGGGAATAATCCTTTTGAGGATGTTCAATATTTGTGGCGTTTATATAAGATATATAAGCGTGAAAAACCAAATATTGTTTTCCATTATACGATTAAGCCCAATATTTATGGGACTATGGCGGCTTGGTTGGCCCATGTGCCTTGTCGGATTTCCATGGTTGCAGGGTTGGGGTATGCATTTAATGGAAATAGTCTTATCAAGCGGATTGCTCGATTGTTGTATAAGATAGGGTTACGCTTATCAACAAAGGTAATTACACTTAATTCATCCAATCAAGCGTTATTGGTTTCCAAAGGCTATGTGAGAAAGGAGCGATGTGTATTGTTTGAGTGCGGCGAGGGTGTTGATTTATCATTGTTCCCGTATAATCAAAATCATTTTGAAAAAGTACGTTTCTTAATGGTTGCACGAGTGTTGTACGATAAAGGGTATACAGAATTTGTTGAGGCGGCTAAATTGGTTAAACAGCAGTATTCACATGTCTCTTTCGAGTTGTTGGGACCAATGGATGCAACGAGTCCCATGCGAGTCCCCAAGGAGGTTGTGGAACGTGATGTAAAATCTGGGATTATTGAGTATTTGGGTGTCACCAATAATGTGCCATCAATAGTAGGGCGAGATGGGGTAGTAGTAGTAGTAGTTAGTAGTTATCATGAAGGGTTAAATAGGTCCTTAATGGAGGCTTGTGCAATGGGGCGCCCTATAATAACCAGTAATATTCCAGGGTGTCAAGAATTGGTTGATAGAGGTCGAAATGGGTTCTTGGTCCCCGCCAAAGATGCCGTGGCGTTAGCAGATGCAATGTGTAAATTTATCGAATTGGAGGAAGAACAGAAACAAGCCATGGCGCAAGCCGGTTATGTGTTTGCTCAATCCAAATTGGATATCCGTTTTGTGATTGATGCATATGACAAAATAATCAGTTCTTGGCAAGATGTCAAACATTAATTTTCTTAAAGTCTTTATTGGATGCAGTAAAAAAACGTATGCGGCAGATGGATGGACAGATACAATGGCTTTTTGCGCTACTGCGGGCAGCACTGTATGCTAATCATTCGGTAGAGCTTCCGTCGGTAGTAATCCCTGATTGGTCACAGCTCTATCGGTTAGCAGCCAAACAGGGTGTATTGGCAATCGTGTGGGATGGTCTGCAAAGGGTGATTGCCGAAGGGAACCTGCCTCCCGAACAGCATCCTTCTCGTGCTCTTAAATTGCAATGGGCGGTCAATGTTGAGCAGATTGAGCGACGCTATGAGAAACAGTTGCGTACATTAACCCATCTGGCAGCGTTCTATCATGAGCATGATATTCGGTTGATGCTCCTTAAAGGGTATGGTTTGAGTTTGAGTTATCCGATTCCCAAGCATCGCCCTTGTGGTGATATTGATATCTGGCTCTATGGCGAGCAGGCTCGTGCCGACAAATTACTACGCGAAGCTAAGGGAATAGTGATTGATGAAGACAAGCATCATCACACCGTCTTTACCTTTGAGGGGGTAATGGTCGAGAATCACTATGATTTTCTTAATGTGCAGTCCCACCGATCCAATCGGATTATCGAACAACGATTGTTGCAATTGGCCTATGAGCCGAATGAGGTGGTGGACCTTGACGGTGGATTGATTACAATTCCCTCTGCTAATTTTAATGCCCTCTTTTTATTGCGTCACGCCGCGGCTCACTTTGCGGCAGCCGAAATTGGTCTGCGCCATGTGATTGACTGGGCCGTGTTTGTTGCTCGAGATGGAGCGAAGGTGGATTGGGTGGCTTTGGAGACGATTGCAAAAACGATGAATATGCATCGGTTCCTACATTGTTTGCAGGTTATTGTAGCGGAGAATTTAGGCGTTGTATGTGCAAACATCCCCTCTATTGAGCGAGATGAGGCTTTGGAGCAACGTGTACTGAACGATATCATACACCCGGAGTTCGCGGAACAATTTATCCATCGGAACATTATCGAAGGCTGGTGGGTGCGTTTGCGCCGTTGGTGGTTCAACCGATGGAAACGTCGTCTTGTTTACCGAGAGGGACTTGTTGCGACATTTTTTGTGCAATTATGGAGTCATCTCTTAAAACCAAAATCATTTACACATTGATATAGCTATGAAAGGCATTGTATTGGCCGGAGGCAGTGGTACGCGGCTCTATCCGATTACGAAGGGGGTGAGCAAGCAGTTGCTGCCTATCTATGACAAGCCGATGGTCTATTATCCCATCTCGGTGTTGATGTTGGCCGGTATTCGTGAGATTCTGATTATCTCGACACCGCACGACCTGCCCGGATTCAAGCGTCTGCTGGGCGACGGTAGCGATTATGGCGTGCATTTCGAATATGCCGAGCAACCTTCGCCGAAAGGTCTTGCCGAGGCGCTGATTATCGGCAAGGAGTTTATTGGCGAAGAGGATGTTTGTTTGGTGCTGGGCGACAATATCTTTTACGGACAGGGTTTTACCGGCATGCTGCTCGATGCCGTGCAACGCACGGTACGCGAGCAGGTCGCCACGCTCTTTGGATATGTAGTGCCCGACCCCGAACGCTATGGCATTGCCGAGGTAGACGCCGCGGGGCAGGTGTGCTCGTTGGAGGAGAAACCCGCACAGCCTCGCTCCAACATGGCCGTTACGGGGCTCTACTTCTATCCGAATCGAGCCGTGGAGATGGCTGCGCAGTTGTCCCCTTCGGCGCGTGGCGAGTTGGAAATTACCGATCTGAATCGTCGTTTCTTGGAGGAGGGTGCGCTCTCGATGCAACCCCTCGGGCGTGGCTTTGCATGGCTCGATACGGGGACTCACGACTCGTTGGAGGAGGCTTCGGCCTTTGTACGGGTGGTCGAAAAACGCCAATCGATCAAGGTTGCCTGCCTCGAAGAGATTGCTTGGCGCAAGGGGTGGATTTCGAGCGAAGAGTTGTTGCGTCTGGCTGCTCCGATGCAGCAGAGCGACTATGGAAAGTATATGATTAAATTGGCCACACAGGGGCGATGAAGCTGACACGATGCACGATTGAGGAGGTGCTGCTCCTCGAACCGACCCGCTACGAGGATAATCGGGGCTCTTTCATGGAGAGTTTCAACGAACTGCGTTTCGTGGAACTCACGGGGTTGCACACCCGTTTTGTGCAGGATAACGAGAGCCGTTCGGTGCGAGGTGTGGTGCGGGGACTGCACTACCAGCTGCCCCCTTGCGCACAAGCCAAATTGGTGCGTGTGGTCGCAGGATGTGTGTGGGATGTGGCCGTCGATATTCGTCGTGGCAGCCCTACCTTTGCTCGTTCGGTGGTTGTGGAGCTATCGGCAGAGAATGGCCGTCAACTCTATATTCCTCAGGGGTTTGCGCATGGATTTGCGGTGTTGAGTGACGAGGCGGTCTTCCAATACAAATGCGACAACTACTACCACCCCGAGGCGGAGGGTGGCATCCGTTGGGATGATCCGAGCCTGGCCATCGAGTGGCCATTTACAGCTTCCGAGGCGATTCTCTCGGAGCGTGATTTGCATCATCCGTTATTGGCTGATGCGCTACTTTTCGAATGATGAAGATTCTGGTTACGGGAGCCGATGGCCAATTAGGCCGTCATCTGCGGTGGGCAGCGGCCGATTCGGCCGATTGTTATTGTTTCACGGATTGTGCAGAGCTGGATATCACCAACCGCGAGGCGGTACATCGCTATGTGTCCGATGAGCAGGTCGATATTATTGTTAACTGTGCCGCCTACACTGATGTCGAGCGTGCCGAGACGGAGGAGGAACGGGCTTATGCGCTGAATGCCAAGGCGGTGGGCTATCTGGCCGAAGCGGCCAAGGAGCACGATGCGCTGCTCATCCATATCTCGACCGACTATGTCTTCATGGGCGGATGCTGCGCGATGCTGACCGAACACTCCCAACCGCACCCCATCAACGCTTATGGTCGCACGAAATTGGCCGGTGAAGAGGTTGTTCGGGCGAGCGGTTGTCACTACATAATTCTGCGCACGGCGTGGCTTTATGCTCGCGACGGACACAACTTCGTGCAGACCATTTTGCGGCGAGGAGGTGCGGGAGAGCGGCTGCGAGTGGTAAACGATCAGATAGGCTCGCCGACTTATGCCGGAGATTTGGCCGAGGCCATTGTGCAGATTATTACCCGACGCCAATTCGTGGAGGGACTCTACCACTATACCAACCTCGGAGAGTGCTCGTGGTGGGAGTTTGCCGTGGCGATTTGTTGTGAGGGGGAATGCCGGGCTGAGGTGGAGCCCTGTTCGTCGGAGGAGTATCCGACAAAGGCCCGTCGGCCGAAAAATACGGTACTCGACAAGACTAAATTTCAAACCACCTTTCAACAACAGATTCCCCATTGGCGGGAGTCGCTCAAAAAATGCTTGCATGAACTATAAGCGAAATATCGTTATCACGGGCGGTGCGGGATTCATCGGCTCGCATGTCGTGCGGTTGTTTGTGAACAAATACCCCGAGTACCGCATCATCAACCTCGACAAACTGACCTATGCCGGCAACCTTGCAAACCTCAAAGATATCGAGGAGAAGCCCAACTACAAGTTCGTCAAGATGGATATCTGCGATTTCGAGGCCCTCTGTCAGTTGATGCAACAGGAGCAGGTGGATGGCATCATTCACCTCGCGGCCGAGAGTCATGTCGACCGCTCCATCAAGGACCCCTTCACCTTTGCCCAAACCAATGTGATGGGCACCTTGTCGCTCTTGCAGACTGCCAAACTCTACT
>CAYQFW010000039.1:0-8334 GCA_964416955.1 uncultured Ruminococcus sp. | reverse complement strand
CCACTATGACACTTTCACAACCATTGTGTAAAGTGTCATGTGTTTTGTAGAGATAAAAAACGAGAGACACAACTTCTTTACGAAGTGTCTCTCTCGGGGAGTTTTTTATTGCGATTTTGTATTTGTGTATTCTTGTATTTTTGTATTGATTTTAAAAAAGCGGTATGGTACAATTTGCATGAGGTGTTATTTATGTTTTCATTTTTAAAAAGCAATAGATTTAGAAGTTTCACAACCTATGTTTCGGTTATTGCTATTGCGGTGCTTTTGGCGTTTAATTATCAGCTTTTTATAGTTGAAAACGGGTTTGCGCCTGCGGGTATTAACGGTATTGCAACAATGGTGCAGTATAAAACCGGATTTAGTATCGGTTATATGTCGCTTATAATTAACGTTCCGCTATGTGTTGCGGCATTTTTCCTTGTCGATAGAAAATTTGCCAAGCGTTCCTTTGTGTTTTGTATTACTTACTCTTTTGTATTTTTGTATCTTCAAAAGTTGGGATTTGATGAGTTTCAGTATGTAACCAATGGGCACGACACCATTTTCCCCGTAGTTTTAAGCGGTGTTATCAGCGGCTTTGTATACGGAGTTTGTTTTAGGACTAATTCTTCAACAGGCGGCACCGACATTGTTTCGAAATACATAAGTAAAAAACGCCCCGAGCTTAACTTCTTTTGGATAACCTTCATTTTAAACGCTATTGTTGCGGCGGTATCATTTTTTGTATATGCAAAGCCGGCGGAAGACGGCACACTTATTTATGATTACAAGCCTGTTTGCCTTTGCATAATGTATTGTTTTATTTCTTCTTTTGTGGGAAGTTATATTATTAAAGGCACAAAAACCGCCTGCAAGTTTACCATTATTACAACCCATCCCGAAGAAATTGCCGAAGAGATTACTAAAATACTTCGCCATTCTTCAACAGAGATTTCGGCGCTCGGTTCTTTCAGTCATGACCAAAAGACCGTTCTTATATGCGTCATTAACCGCCATCAGATAATAGAACTTAAAAATATTTTAATAAAATATGATAACACCTTCTCGTTTGCAGAAACTGTAAATGAAACCTACGGAAACTTTAAACAAATTAAGCAAAGGACATTATAATGAAGCTTGTTTTACTTACAGCCTTGGGCGTTGGCGGTGCTACCGTTATGGGCTCACTGATAGGCTTTATATTTAAGAAAATATCTCATAAATTTTCTGACATAGTTTTGTCTTTCGCGGCGGGTGTAATGCTTGCGGCGGCGGTATTAGGTCTTATTCTGCCATCTTTGGAATACGGCGGAAAATTTGGTATTCTTATTACCGTTGCGGGTATATTTGTAGGCGCTTTATGTCTTAATCTTATCGATAAATTAGTACCGCATTTGCATAAATTGGTAGGTCCCGATATTGAAAGTCATAATAACGCTAATCTTTCCAAGGTACTGCTTTTTGTAACGGCAATTGCTATTCATAACTTGCCCGAAGGCATCGCCGCAGGTGTTGGTTTTGGCTCGGGAGATACAAGCGGTGCGCTTATAATCGCGGGCGGTATCGCGCTTCAAAATATCCCCGAAGGTATGGTGATAATTGGTCCGATGCTCGCGGCAGGCGTGAGTCCTAAAAAGACCTTTTTGTGCGCTATGTTAACGGGCGTTGTAGAAGTGGTTGGAACGCTTATCGGTTATTTTGCGGTTAGTGTGGCATCTGCTGTTTTGCCTTTTGCTTTAGCTTTTGCAGGCGGTACAATGCTTTATGTTATAAGTGATGAAATGATACCCGAAACCCACGCCCACGGTAGCGAACGCGCGGCAACCTACGCATTGCTGGTCGGCTTTTGTGTAATGCTTGTGACAGATACACTTTTAGGATAGATTTTTAGTATAATATAATTCCAAATTCCAAATTAAAAACTCCGCTTAAAGCGGAGTTTTTGCTATTCTATATTTACTTTTTCGGTAAAGTAATAAGGGTCTTCTTTGATTTTTGCAACCCCTTTTTCCCACAATGCCTTAGCATCAAAAAGATAACAGTCGGCATTTAAAACCTTACCTATGGTATAGTCTTTATTTTCTTGCAAAAGGTTAAGAATACGCGCATACTCTTGCGCATAGCGGTAAGTGCCGCGATTAAAATAGTGGCGAAGAGCGGTTTGGTGAATTTCCGTTTCGCCGTCTTTTAATATGTATTCTATCGGCTTTTCGTGGTTTAAAACATAAGGCGCGCCACCCTTTTCTTCAACACCGTGAAGAGCTGTATTATGGTCGGGGTGAGAGCCTAAAATTAAGATTTTCCCGTCTGTTTCGGGAAGTTTTGTTATGGGCGAATTTTTGCCAA
The DNA here is from genome assembly GCA_964416955.1 of uncultured Ruminococcus sp. Taxonomy (GTDB): domain Bacteria; phylum Bacillota; class Clostridia; order Oscillospirales; family Acutalibacteraceae; genus UBA737. The sequence goes on along the minus strand of CAYQFW010000039.1, from coordinate 6,006 downwards.
CAGGCGTTAAGTCTTTTTCGTGGTCTTTAATTAAATAATCGGCATTTTTACCTAAAACACAGCACGAATGACTCGCGTGAAGACTGCGCTTTACGCCTTTTACCTTTGTTCTGAAATATTCGGGTAAAAAGCCTACGCAAGACGGAGTGGTTTCCCTGTCGAAAACGGGGTTTTCGTAATTGACGGAATCATACGAAAAAGCGGGCATAATAAGGGTTCCGTCTTCGCCTAAAACTTCCATAATACTGTTATAAAAATCATCGGGTGAAATCTTGACACCAAGGGATTTATAGGAGCAATGTATCATTACACTGTCGCCTTTATTTACTCCTAAAGCAGATAAATCTTTTTTGAACTGTTCTAAAATTTCCATTTTTATCCTCGAAATAAATCTTTTGTAAAATAGCCGTTAGTACAGGCGCGTTTGCCGTTTCTGTCGGTAACGGTTATGCGGAAAAACTTGTCCGCGGGTTCTACTGTAAATGTGGCTTCCACTAAAGGCTCGCTCTCATTATAAACAATTTCGGTACGGCGAACACCATAGTTACAGCAAATACTTTCGGCTTCGCTGCATTTAATATAAACCTTGCCGTCCTCGAAATAAAGTTCTTCTATGAGCGGACCTTGGCTTGCGTAGAAGTTGCCTTCTTCGAGTGCTTTTGTAACGGCGCGGTATTCGAGTTTTTCGGCTTTAATCATAGTAAAAGTAATGCCCGAATCGTATTTTTTAGAAGTCGGCTCAGATAAATTATGGTTATCGTCTGCGCCTATGCAGTAAAGGGGACGTCCCGTGCGTAAGAAGTCGTCATAAACCTTGATATCGTCGGTGCCGTAGCCGCCGACAATACAACCGCCGTTGAAAATTTCCACCGCGTGACAACCGTGAAAGTTTATATATTCGTTGTAATCCTGTCCGTTCCAGGTGGGGTGGTTATAGGTTACAAAAAAGCCTTTCTCTCTGGCAGTTGTCATAATGTCGGTTATGGCTTTGGGGGTGACATCGCGGATATAATCGGGCAAAGTTTCGTCAAATTTTATCTTGTCGCGGTGTTTTAAAGCGTCGCCATAGACATATTTTTCTCTGTTATAACAGGGTTGGATAAGATTATCGGGCTCTAAGGCTATAAAGCAGATATGACAGCTTTTTATAAAGCGGAAAGGTAAATTTTCGGGGTTTTCCTTTTGGGAAACGTCCATCTCGAACCCGTGCAAACACAAAAAGTCTTTGTCGTTAAGATAATCGTGCGGCACGAGTATTTCGTGGTCGGTAACTGCTAACACCGAATACCCCATATTTTTATAAATTTCCTTTACTTGCTCAGGGGTTTTTGCCGCGTCCGAAAAGGTGGTGTGGGAGTGTAGATTTGCTTTATAAAAATTCCCGTCTTTTGAAATGAGATATTTTTTCACGTTATTACTCCTTGTTATCGGGCACTATTGCGCCGATATTTTTAAGCGCGCCGCAAAGCTTAGTGTAGTCAACGTCTTTAAGGTTCACATTTTCTTTGGCGCTGATAGCCGCCGCGCAGCCTGCAGCCTGACCTACCGACATACAAACGGCTTCTACACGAAGTCCGCTGTTTGCAAAGCGGTCGGCAGAGATACATCTGCCCGCCGTGATAATTCGCTTAGAGCCTTTAGGTATCAGCGCGCCGTAGGGGACTTTGGCGTAAACATTTTTTTCGTGGAATTTTTGCATAACGCCGTCCATAACGTGAACATCAATGGGAAAATAAGCGTTTGAAATAGCGTCGGGGTAGGTCACGCCGTTTATGTAGTCGTCACCCGTTACGGTTTTTTCACCTACAATACGGCAGGTTTCTCTGACACCCGTTTCGTTTGCAATAAAGCTTACCTTAATATCTTCGCATCCCGGAACACCCTTTAAAACTTTGTAAATGTTCATAAGGTCTACGAGAGATTTGTGCTCAAGTTCGGTTCTGCCGCTTGTAGTGTCGGCGTCTTGGCATTTCGTGTGAATATTGAGCCAACCGCGGTTGAGAGAGTCTTTTAAAATTTCGGCTGTATAGCGGTCACCGTTTGAACGCTTGTAAAACTTGTCGGTAAATTCGTTTTCTTCCGCTTCAAAGGTTACGTCTTCCGATTCTTCACCGTATAACTCCTTTAAGTACTTTTCGAGCACTGCCATAGTGATTTTATCGTTATCGTAGCCTGTTATTCGGTTTTGAAGTGTGGCGGGTTGCTGTTCTTCGCTTTTTACACAGGGGTAGCCCGCAAATTTAACGGCGGTAGCGTCACCCGTAGCGTCAATAACTGCCTTACTTTCTACTGAGAAAAGTCCTTCCTTGTCGGTGATAACAAGGGTGCAACCGTTATCGGTTTCTTTAATATCGGTAAGCATGGCGTTGGATATAATTTTCACACCTGCTTCTTTGCACATTTCATAGATTGTGTGAAGATATATGAAATTATTAAGCCTTATATGACCTTTCCACCAATATTCAGGGTCGTCTTTGTCGGGAATTATAGCGCCGCCCAAAGCGTCGCAACGCTCTATCGCTTCCCAACAAGGTCCGTCAATAATCCGTTTACCCCAAGCAAAAAACATTGCGGGGTAATTAACAGCAGCGGCGGTAAGAGTACCGCCGAGCATACTGTTTTTTTCTATTAAAAGGGTATCGGCACCGCTTTTAGCCGCCGATATAGCCGCAAAAACGCCTGCCGTACCTCCGCCGATGACGGTGACATCGGCTGTGTAGTTGCGTTTTATTTGGGTTTCGAATTTCATAAACTCACCTGAAATTAAAGTTTGCAGTCGTTGTTTTTATAAATATCGCAGATAATTTTTTGAATTTTAAGGGCTTCTTTACCCGAAATTTCCAATTCTTCAAGTCCTAAAAGCGAACGGTAGAACTGTTTTATCTGAATATTGTGCTTAAAGCCCCAATAATCCTTACCGCCTGAATAATTTATGCAATCATCGGTATTATTATAAACTGTTTCGCTTGTGCCGTCAACATAATCGATAGTGGCTTTATCGTAAGAGAAAATAGCGTTGCCGTTTTCGCATAAAAGTCTTATTTCAATCGGCTCGTCTACAAAATAGTTATTCATAGCGTAGAAAGAAAGCAGAGCGCCGTTTTCGTATTTAATAAGACCTTCGGCGGAATCTTCTACTACCATGCAGTCATGGTTTCGGTTGTGAAGACTGGACTGAATTTCGCAAGGTGTAGAACCTATCATCCAGTTTGCAAGGTCTATTGAGTGTATAGCTTGGTCGATAATTACACCGCCGCCCTCTTTTTCCCAAGTGCCTTTCCAGTCAGAACCGTCGTAGAAGTTGTCGGGGCGGTACCAGGTGAGAGTGGTTCTGCCGCATTTAACCTTACCGAGTCTGCCGTCTTCGATTCTTGTTTTCACAAGCTGTGACGGGGTGTTGTAACGGCATTGGAAGATAACGCCGTACTGAACACCGCATTCGTCGGCAATGCCTACCGCTTCTACGGCATCTTCATATTTTATGCTCATCGGCTTTTCAGAAAGGATATTAACACCCTTTTTGAAAGCATCAATAGCAACCGAAGTGTGAATATAGTGGGGAAGACAAAGGTGAACTGCGTCAAGCTTAACCTTTTCTAACATTTCGTTATAGTCGAGATAATAAGGAACGCCGTATTTTTTGGAGGCGGCTTTAGCTAAATCTTCTTTTATATCGCAAACTGCAACCAAATCGGCATATTTGCTTTCCATTATAGAGTCAAGGTGCATAACCGAAATTCTACCGCAACCGATAACAGCTACTTTTAATTTTTTCATATTGGGTCTCCTGAATTATAAAAGTGATTTAACAGTGTTATATGCCAATTCGATATCGGCGGCGGGGTTGTCGCCGGTTTCACGCTCGACGGTCAGGTAACCGTCAAAGCCTACTTTTTTAAGCGCGTCTATGTATTTCGGGAAATCTACCATACCTTCGCCCAAGGGGGTTTCAAGGAAGTAGTCAGCTACATTAAGCGCTTCGATACCGCCTGTTGCGAAGTGGTCATAAATTACTTCGGGGTCGGTACGTTTTAGCATAACGCCGTCTTTAACGTGGGTATGAACAATGTGTTTTCCAAGCAGTTCTACTGCTTCGACAGGGTCCTGACCTGTAACCATAACAAAGTTTGCGGGGTCAAGGTTTACACCGACACCGCCCTTTGTGTCTTCTATAAATTGTAAAAGTGTGGGAGCGGTTTCAGGGCCTGTTTCTATAGCAAGGGTAATGCCCTTTTCCTTAGCATAAAGTCCGCACTCGGTCAAAGCGTCAAGCATAACCTTGTAGCGCACGTGGGTTTTATCGGCGGGGATAACGCCGATGTGGGTGGTGATAACATTTGTGCCGAATTCGTAAGCCAAATCTATAATACGCTTGGTTTTTTCAATTCTTTCGGGGTTGTCTTTGGCAATCTGGAAGCCGTAACCGCCCATATCACCGCAAAGAGCACTAATTTCAAGCCCTGCGTCGTTTAATTGCTTTTTAAATTCTGTTTTTTGCTCGCTTGTCAGGGTTTCGGGACTGAATTCGCCTGTTGTGGCGTAGACCTGTATGCCCGAAAATCCTAAATCCTTAGCGAGAGCAATACTCTCGCTAAGGGGAAGTTTAAAACAGTCGGTAATAACACCAATTTTCATAATATTATACCTCTAACCATTCGCCGTCACAGTCTGCGGCTTTAATAAGACCTGCGCGAAGTCGCATAACTTCAATAGTTTCCTTGTTGTCAAAGGGGGTTTTTCCGTCTTCAAAGAACTTGAGCATATCTGAAATAAGGTTTAAGAAGAATGAAGATGTAACATCTTTGTGCAAAAGCTCGCCCTTACTGTTTTCGGCAGTAATGCTGTAGCCAAGACCTTGCGAGAAAACGATACCGATTTCACTGCCTTTTTCGGTTTTGGCACGGCAGAAATATTGCTTGCCCATTTTTTCGGTTTTAACCTTTACTATGCGGTCTTTAAGGAGAGCCACTGCCATTTCGGCGTTGTGAATAAGGTATTCTTCGAAAAGACGTCCGCCGCCTGTGATAACAAGGTTTTTAACATCTGTGAATTCCTTTAATTCTTCGGCATAGCGAAGTGCTGAAGTTGTGAAGAAAGGTGTGTTATGCTTTTCGGCAATTTCGAAGATTTCAAGGGTTGTTTCAAGGTCGGGCGCAAAGGTTTTGTCAATATATGTACGCTTTCCGTAAGGAAGTACAACCTTTGCATATTCTAAATGTTTTTCGGGGGTAGAGGGTGCTAAGAGTACGATAACGTCACTCTTTTCGCAAAGTTCTTCTAAGGTATCGAGTTGCTTAATACCCATTTTTTCTTCCCATTCTTTTGATGATACATTGTCAACGGGAGAAATATCCTGCTCTGCCCAGAAGTATGCTACTTCATAGTCGAGCCCCAAATTTTCGTTTGCTTCTTTAAACCAAGCGGGGTAGTTGTTTGCGTGCCATTCGCTGATATAAAAATCTACAAAACCAATCTTTTTCATTAGAAACTAACCTCTGCTTTCTTGTTGGAAGATTCATATAAAGCGTCAAGGAGCTTTGCACTTTCGAGAATGTTGTCAATATATGCGCGGTTTTTAACACCTGTCTTAACCGATTCAATAAAGGCGATGTTTTCATCCTTGTAGAATTTGTTAAGGTCATATTCGGGCTCGATTGTCTCAAGTGTTTCACCATCGTAAAGGGTGAACTTGCCGAGATAGTTAAGACGAGCGCCGCATTTATCACCCATAATGTCGATGAACATTTCTTCTTTGTTGATATTTTGTGCCCAAGCGCCGTTGAAAGAGATGCTTGCTTTGTCGGTACGAACAAAACCGCTTACAAAGTCGTCAACGTCGTTTGTACCGCTTTCGCGATTAGAAGTATCTTCAGCCCACATATATGTATACTTGTATTTCATCATATCCTTTGCCATTTCGCAGTAGGTATTGCAAGATGCAGTTTTGATTTTTGCTCCGCCCAAGATATAAAGAATAAGGTCGAAGAAGTGGATACCCCAGTCGAT
>CAYQFW010000038.1:0-8410 GCA_964416955.1 uncultured Ruminococcus sp. | reverse complement strand
GGTGCTGTTTCTTTGTTATACCACTCTGCAAAATATCAAAAGCCGTCAATCTGACGGCTTTTTTAATCCATTTTAAAATAATTATAGGGTTCTTGTTTTTGGAACTTTTCGAACATTTGGCGGCGGCGCTCTATACGTTTTTCTTTTTCCTTTTTACGTTTATAAAGAATTATATTCCTTCTTATAATAAGCAAGCCTAAAGCAACGATCAAAAAAGCAAAAATACCAAGAACTATGTAAACATACAAATCAATCGTATGCCAAAACACAATTAAACCGCTGGATTTTACCGATTTAACAGCAACAGTTTCGCAATTTCCTATAACTGTGTTAGCCAAAACAAGTTTTGCGTTACCTAAAATCTCACCTTCGGTTACGGGCGAAGCTAAAAATTTTTCTTCAACAAGGCTGTTCGGAGTAAAAACAATCTTCAGTTCAGATAAATCGGTACCCTTTGGCAAAGTGGCATATACATCTTTATTAAGACACAAATCAACCTTTTTTGAAAATGTTTCATAAACAGGCAAATTAGCAACAACTTGTCCTTTATCTGCAATTTTCACCGTTTCATAAGTCTGAAATGCATATTTAAAAATATCCACAGCCTCTAAAAAATCAGTACGTACATAGCCGCTTCGAAGCCACTTTTCAGGAACATCAAGCAAAATACAAATATACGTTACCCCATCCTTTTCGGCACTTGCCGCAAGACATCTCCCTGCATTATCGGTATTACCCGTTTTAAGCCCTGTGGCATAAGAATAATAATATCCACTATTTTCAATGCGCATATAATTGGTGGTTCTTATCTGCCTTTCAGCCTGTAAATTGGTGGCAGGAACGGTATATTCTATACATTTAGCAATATTATAGAGAGTTTCATTCTGTATGTAAGCGTCCGCTAAAATTGCCAAATCAACCGCTGTTGTGTAATGGTTATCATCGTGCAAACCGTGGGGATTGCAGAAATTCGAACTCGTCATACCAATTTCTTTGGCTTTTTCATTCATTTTTAAAGCAAAGGAAGAATTATCACCGCAAAAATGTTCAGCCAAAACATTGGCAGCATCATTACCCGAAGGCAAAAGCATAAGATATAACATTTGTTTGACCGTAAACTTTTCACCAATTTTAAGTTTTGCGGTTGAAGACTGTGTTCCATAAAGCGAAGTTACAGCATTTTCGCTGACAGTAATAATTTCGCTTTCCAAATTTTCGCACAAATCCATAACTGTAAGTGCCGTCAGCATTTTTGTAAGCGAAGCAGGATACATTTTTGTGTTTTCATTTTTAGCATCCACCACTTCGTCATTATCGGGATTATAAAGTACATAGGCCGAAGCCGTAATTTCGGGTTTTTCGATTTCCTGTGTATCTGCCGAAACAGGCACGGCAAAAAACAGGCAAAGCGTGATAATTGAAATGATTTTTTTAAACATTATGGCACCAATCTTATTTTAATTTTTTAGGGCAAATATCACTTAAAGGACATTTGTCACATTTAGGACCGCGTGCAACACAAATATCACGCCCGAATAAAACACTTCTGTGACAAAAATCATTAGATTTTTGAGCAGGTAAAAGTTTTCGCATTTCACTTTCAACCTTCAAGGGATTTTCGGTTTTAACAAAGCCCAAACGATTGCAAATTCTTATGAAATGTGTATCTGTAACAACGGCAGGCTTACCGTATATATCACCGCAAATAAGATTTGCCGTCTTTCTGCCCACACCCGAGAGGGTTGTAAGTTCATCAATGGTATCAGGCACAACACCGTCAAATTCCGACTCAATTTTTTGAGCAATCAATATTAAATCTTTTGCTTTGGTTTTATAAAGACCGCAGGTTTTTATAAGTTCTTCTACCCTATCAATTTTTGCGTTTGACATTTCCTTTGAAGTCGGAAACTCGGCAAATAAACCAGGTGTTACCATATTAACGCGCTTATCTGTGCATTGCGCGGACAAACGCGTTGCAATCAATAACTGAAAGGCATCTTTGTATTCAAGCGAACAAATCGCATCTGGGTAAAGTTTTTCAAGACGGTTTACCGTTTCTGTTACTCGTTCTTTTTTAGTCATTGGCAGAAACTAACTTTAAATCATTAGGTTTAATAAGTTTCAATTTGCGCATTGCCTCACTAATTGCAAGAGAAATCACAGCCGGAAGCACAAAATGCATTAAAACAATTTCAAGCAATGAAACAACAGGTGACACCCCTGCGGCAATCATACTGTCATAAGCCATAAATTGACCGACAAGTCCTGCAGAACCCATGCCCGAACCAACAGGGTTGCTCACCATCTTAAGCACGGCTGATGCAATTGGACCTAAAATTGCGCTTGAAATAATTGAAGGCAACCAAATGAGCGGATTTCTGACAATATTAGGCATTTGTATCATTGAAGTACCAACACCCTGTGCTATAAGACCGCCAAATTTATTTTCGCGGTAACTAATAACCGCAAAACCCACCATATTACAACAACAGCCAATTGTTGCCGCACCTGCCGCTAAACCTGTAAGGTTCATAGAAATACCGATAGCGGCGGAAGAGATTGGCAAAGTTAGAAGAATTCCCATAACAACTGAAACTACAATGCCGCCTAAAATCGGACTTTGCTCAACATTTATGTTAACAAGTGCACCGACCCATTTCATAGCGGCAGATATGTAAGGACCAACAAAGTAACCCGCCGCTGCACCTGTTAAAATACAGCAGACAGGTGTTACAATAATATCAACTTTGGTTTTACCCGCAACAAAACGACCGATTTCAATCGCCACATAAGCGGCAATAAAAGCGCCCAAAGGCTCACCTGGAGCACCAACGGTAAAACCTGTATTAGCAACGTTTGGAAAAGCGCCAATCATACCGCAAACTGCGGCAGCAACAGTTGTAAGTGGTGCTGATTTTAGTTTACAAGCAACACCGACACCAATTCCCGCGCCTGTCAAAGTTTTGGCAACATTACCCATTGCCGCCAGATAATCACCCACAATATTAGCGCCCACAAGTTTTGCTATCTGGCATATAATTGTGCCGATAATAAGCGTGGAAAAAAGGCCGTAAGCCATACCTGACAGTCCATCAATAAACAAACGATTCAAATACTTCTTCATTTTAAAAATTCCTTTCCTATATTTTTCAACATTTCTTTTATTATATATAATTCAGTAGTATTTTACAAGAGAAAAATACAAAAAGACTGTGCAATTTTACACAGTCTTATTTACAAAAATTTGTATTATTTTTAATAAGCACCGTTTCCGCGCCAACAACTTCGATATTATCCCAAGGGATAACAATATCCTCATATTTTCCAAAAAGCCCGAAAATGCGCGGTTTGCCAAAGATTACAATTGCTTCTATCTTACCGCTTTGGCTGTTGAATTCGATATCTGAAATATATCCCAAAACATCGCCCGAATCCATACAAACCACTTGCTTGTGACGAAGTTCATCAATTCTGCAATTCATATTTCACACTCCAAAACCGTTATGTAAAATATATATGCAGCAGTTTCAAAAATCAGTCTTCAAAAATCACGCCGTTATCGTCTTCTTCGTCATCGGCTCGGGCATCATCAAAAACAGGTTCTTGAACATTTTCCTCAATTTCAAGACCTAAATTTTTACGCTTTTCGATATCCTCGTCTGGATGCTCTTTATAATAAGGGTCTATTATAAATTTCTTAATACTGGGGAAAGTACAGAACTGCACAAGCAAAGCGTTAAATGCAGGATATACACAAAAAAGACACAGCAATTCAATAAGTAAAACATAAAGCGAAATATTGCTTAACAAAAACAACAAAGCAACATTAACAGCAAAAATCAAAACATTTATAAATAAACAAAGAAAAGAATATTTAAAGTTTAAAAACACAAATTTAAAACTGTTAAGATATGCTTGTTTCAAAGTGAAATTAAAGGTTATTATAAGGGTCCATAAATAGAAACCCATCATAATAAATGTCACAAGAATTGCAAGTGTAATACCCGTTCCCACAACACCTAATTTACCTTCAAGAAGTGAAAAGAAATATAAATCAAATAACAAAAATCCAATAACTACAGCATTGATAATGCCAGCAATAATCGACTGTTTCAAGTTTTTCTTAATAGTTTCAAAAAAGTCACTAAGCCCGAAAGAATGCTTATCCCTTGCGGTGTTTCGCGCAACGTTAGTTATTCCCACATTTGCCATACCGTTAGTAATCACGGGAATTGAAATTAACCAATACATAAGATTGATTGTGATAAACTTCCAAAAATTGCGAAAGAACATTTCAAAAAACACAACAAAGGTTTTCTTTTTCGGGGCATTTTTAGACACTCCCGGACCTTCCTTATCGTAATTGAACAAACCAAAAAATCCTGCCATTCTCTTCTCCTATTTGTTTTTATAAATTATTTTTTCACTGACAAGTATCGACTTATAACCAAGTATATACGCAACACATGCAATAAGCGGAATTATAAGCAGCAAGGCATAAAACACAGCGATTTGCCAAACTTGAAGTTCAGAAACATATCCCCCGCCGTTTGTAAGCATAATTATAGCCTCGTACAGATAAGGATTTAAAAACGCGTAAACCGCAATTGAAACATTTTTAGCAAAAGTTGTTTTGCCGATAGCTAAAACCGTTAAAAATATAATTGCAGGAACAGACGTCAAAAGGCCGATTTGCAAACCTTTAAATTTGTTTTCCTCCTTTAAACCGATTCGCACCGAATTGTTATCCTTAAAGCCTAATGTCCACATATCGTTATAAACAAATACACCGATCAAAATAATTAAAAATATTTCAGAAATAGTGTTCCAAATAACAGCGGTTTTCTTTTTCACTTGTGAACGCACCGTAATCTCACTTAAAGTGTAACCCTCGTCTATGTATTCCTGCTTTTTAGTGTCATCGCCATCTTCATAATAGTGTGTGTAAAGTTCAACCTGTTCTTGTTGGCCTTCTTTTACGCCATAAACTTTATAGCCAACAGCATCCGTGAAAACTCCTGTTTCAATAACATTAAGCGTTATAACAAGAATAAAGCACATTATACTTCCGATAATGCATTTTCCGTAAAGTTTAAGACTTTTACTTAAAATTTCCTTCATATTAACACCCTTTTGATATAATATATCTATTATAATTCAAACAAAACAAAAATGCAAGCAGAATAACTTCAACTTGCATTATATTTACAATTTATTAAAAAACAAAATTTATCAGACCATAAAATTCATACTCAATCTTTCAAAATGTCGACAAACAATATTCCCTACAATGCTTCTATGAAAATCATACAAATACTTAATTTATGTTTTCAATTCACCCACACAAACTTTCTACATCAGGGAATTACAATATACACATAAAAGCCTTTGCAGCGTGAAATACCGCAAAGGCTTTTGCATTATTTTAAAATCAAATGAATTTAATCGCAAACTGTAATAACATTTTCCCTGTTTAATACGCTTTTCTCAATTTCGGCATAATAGGCTTCGCGTAAAGAATCGTATTTAAGCGGCAATTCCTGACCGTTTAAAGTTATTATGCGCTTGCCAACGCCTTTGTTATAATACTTAACGGTAACTCGCTTACCAACAATATTTAACTCAATTTCTGCTTTGTCGGTCGGGAAATAGTTAGCGGGTGCAATTTTAAGAGTTGAAAGATTTGGCTCTATACCAAAAGCGCATTTAATAACTTCTTTCACAAGTACAGCGCCGCTACCTGTGTACCAGTCGCCCATAGACTCGCCATTGAAACCATAATAATCGTCTTGACAGTAAGAGTTTGGCATTATAAACGAGGTCAAGGTAACATTTTCATGACTTATAATCATTGTCTTTTCAAGCACTTCCCAAGCCTCTTTGGCTTTGCCCATCAGGAAAAGTGACATTATTCCAAAAGTACCTGCGTGAACATAGGTACAGCGGTTTTCATAAGTGCCTGCAGTAATTTTAGCAATCCCGCCGACCTTATCAATATCCTTTGGCTCAAAGGCTTCGTCAAAAGTAAGCAAACCAAAACGCGTATCAGTATTAAGAATTGTTTTTGCAATATCCTCCTTTAGCTCGGGAAATTCGTAAATCATACCCGAATTTGCAGCAAAGGCATTTGAAGTAAGGCTTATACGTGACTTGCCGTCAAAATCGTTATAAGACCCTACGTAATAGCTTTGCTTATCACCCCAACCGTGTACCACACGCTTAAGCCCTTCTTCATTTTCAACTACTGCGTGTTTTAAAACACCTTTTACAAGATTTTCTTTATACTTGGCATATTTTGCGAGCAATGCTTCATCTGCCGTTGTATTTTGGATAATTTCGGTCATTTGGTTAAGCACCAGATATAACTGGAATGTAGCCATCATACTAACACCTGTACCAAACTCTTTGTCGGGGTCATCGGTTTTACCTAAAGCGTGAAGAGAGTCGTTCCAGTCGCCGTGCAAAATGCATTGACAACCTGTAACCTCGTCAACGTTACGAAGTAAAAACTCGGTTATTTTTACAGCGTGACACAACACCGAATCCTTAACCTCAGAAAAATCAACAGGACCATAAGTATTTTCGGTTTTATAATAACCGCAAATTTCGTCTAAGATAGAGTAATCGCCCGTATACGCCAAATAGGTATGTAGGGTTGAAATTATCCAATGTCCCTGATCGATAAAGGGACGAAGGTCAAACTCGGGCAAAACATCATCAGTAGGCGGAAAAGCTACCTGACGGGGTGGTCTGCCGTCCTCGAGCATATAATTCATAACCTTTACAATTTGTTTGCGACATTCTTTCGGTTGCCAAATAAGAGCGGGTTCTAATTGTTGGAAAACGTCGCGAATACCCAAATGCTTACCCACATAGTTTTTACCTAAAGCGCAGAAGGAAGCCTGCTTCTGAACGCATCTAATAAATGAATTTACCACATTTGAATGAAGCTTGCCGCTTTGCCACTCACCATCAAAGGTGATTTTAGCATTGGCATAGACCTTCTTTTCATTTTCATAATCTTCTATAAGCGCGGCATCTGCCTTTGCAGCATCAACAGGAGCTTCTATATTAGAAAAAGCGAAATCCTTATCAGTAGAAAGGGTCAGCATATAATCCATACACGCATATCCGTCTTTTTCCAAATTAAAGTGAATCATATCTGTAGCAACTGTCCAATCGACAGTATTAAGACGCTCTACTTGGTGCAGGAATTTACCTGTTTTAAGCGCTGTAGCATTAGTGCCGTTTGCACCGCGCCTGCCCATAAAAGAGTTTTTAGCAGTGCTGAAATAACGCTCTGTAACATCACCTTTCACTTCAAGGTTTACGTTCATATAATTTTGGATATTAGCACCTTGACGTGAACTCAAAATATAGTTACCATTAGAAAAATGCTCGGCAAAACGGGGCATTCGGTTAAATATACCGTCAAACATTCTGTCACTGAGTGTCGCCTCCATATAAGCACAAAGGTAGATTTCCCTTTTCTCCGCCTTGTTTACAGCACCTAAAGATATGCGAATATTTTTACATTTATCTATATACACCCGAGCTGCAAATATTGCTTTTTCAGTTTCGGTTATATAATAAGCGCAAACAGGGGTAAAAACCGAATAACGCTCAATTATTTCTTCATTAAGCTGTGCTTCGGCTCCCGTTATAGAAACGGGGATAAAACCGTCTTCGCTCTTTTCGCCGCCGTAAAGACAAAGTGAATTTTGATCAAGACCGCCGTAAGCAGGGCGGAAAATATTAACCGTTGCCTCTACGCAATCGATAAAGCCGTTGCTGTGTGCAAAAAGCACAAGACCGTCATTATCGTAGGGATAGCGTGAATCACCGTAAGCATTCGGAAAACAAACAACACTGTCGAAATTCAAAAAATAAGAATTATTCGGCAAAGCATTGCTTTTTTCCTTTTTCATATTTTTAACACTTTCAACCAAATTTAAAATTTCTTGCTTTTTCATAAAAAATCACTTCCGCTAAATTTTTTCACTTACATCATACAGCAAACCTCAAGTCATTGCAAGCCAAATATTGAAAAAAACAGGACAAATATTGCTACATTCAAAATAATATAACAAAACCCATTTGTTATATTGACAACACATAATTTTTTTATTAAAACACCGGTATACAGCATAAAAAATTTTCAATAATTTAAGCGAAAAAGGTATTATAACTCTTTATGGAAAGGCTTATTATATCACTCCAGGTGAAATTTCACCCGAATCACTCTTGCAAGCGCGCTTTAACAGTAAACGACTCAGCGATAATAACATTATAGGTATACATATTTAATTCACCTATAAACTTATAATTCACACACAAAACGCGGAAGAAGTTTATATCACTTCTTCCGCGTTTCAGACCCGACTGTCCTTAGCCGCCTCTGGCTAAATAA
>CAYQFW010000037.1:0-8418 GCA_964416955.1 uncultured Ruminococcus sp. | reverse complement strand
TTGTGAAGAAACAGGTATTAAGATGGCTATTCACATGGACGATCCGCCATGGGATATTTTCGGTCTTCCGCGACTTTTGGTGGACGAACCGAGCATAGACCGTTTTCTTAAAATGGTGGACCACCCCTGCAACTGTTTGACACTCTGTTCGGGCAGTCTTAATGCCAACCCCGAAAATAACGTGGCAGATATTGTAAGAAAGCATTGTGACAGAATTGCCTTTGCGCATATCCGTAATGTTAAGCATTTCGAAAACGGCGACTTTTCGGAAGCGAGTCACCGCGACTGCGACGGCGACACCCGTATACTTGACGTGTTAAAGGCTTATCACGACTGCGGTTTTGACGGATATATCCGTCCCGATCACGGAAGACACTTGTGGGGCGAAACTCCGGGTAATGTGCGTCCGGGTTACGGCCTTTATGACCGTGCGCTTGGTATTATGTATATGCTTGGTGTTTGGGATATGTTAGAAAAGTTAGAAGGAGAAAACAAATGATTAAACTTCCTTTAAATTTAGATTATAGTGGTAAGGTAGTTGTAGTAACCGGTGCCGGCGGTCTTATTTGCGGCGCTATGGCGCGCGCTTTTGCACAGTGTGGCGCAAAGGTTGCGGCGCTTGACCTTAACGAAGAAGCGGTTAAAAAACTTGCCGACGAATTAAAGGCAGAGGGTTTTATCTGCGAAGGATATAAGGCTAATGTTCTTGAAAGAGAGTCACTCCAAGAAGTGCACGAAGCGGTTCTTCGGGACCTTGGAAAGTGTGATGTATTGGTAAACGGTGCGGGCGGTAACAACCCGAGAGCCACTACCGATAACGAATATCATCACGAGGCAAAGGAAGGCGGAAAATCCTTCTTTGATTTAGAAGCTTCGGGTGTGGACTTTGTTTTCAAACTCAATTTCCAAGGAACGCTCTTGCCGACACAGGTTTTTGCTAAGGATATGGCAGATAATAAAAGCGGTTGTATTTTAAATGTTTCTTCAATGAACGCGTATACTCCGCTTACCAAAATCCCTGCATACTCGGCGGCAAAAGCGGGTATTTCCAACTTTACACAATGGCTTGCTACCCACTTTGCAGGTACAGGTATTCGCTGTAATGCAATTGCCCCCGGTTTCTTGGTATCGGCGCAGAATAAGGCGCTTCTCTTTAATGAAGACGGAACACCAACCGCTCGTTCGGCTAAGATTTTAAACGGTACACCTACAAACCGTTTTGTAGATGCTGAAGAACTTTTGGGCGCTACATTGTTCCTTTGTGACGAGGGCTGTGCATCGGCAATAACAGGAGTAGTTCTTCCGATAGACTGCGGTTTTGCTGCTTATTCCGGTGTATAAAATTCAACTAAAACAAAAAGTAACGGCTTGGATTTAATCCAAGCCGTTATTATTATAAGGAAATGTTTAAATTCAAGAATTAAAGCTTTTTCATTTTCATTTTGCGAGCGCAAAGAGTGAGTACAAGCAAAATGATGTAGAGACAAGCGATTGTAACAAAGATTGCGGTCCAACCGAAGCTTTCTTTAACAAAACCGAATACAGAAGCCTGAATAGCAGCACCCATATATACAGCCCAGTCAAGAACACCAACAACGGTAGAAGAAAGTGCGCGTCCGCCCATATCGCCTGCGATTGCCCAGATAACACCAGTTACCATTGAGAATACACCAACTACGAAGAGCATAATTGTTGCGGGCAACTGTGTTTTGAAGAAGGGGAAGCATACGAGACCAACACAAGCAACGATAGATGCTAAAACAAGCATAGGTTCGCGTTTGCCCTTGAATACCTTATCGGTAATAAAGGGGAATACGAACATCGCGCATGCCTGACCTAAAGGCAATACAATGTATGTAAACATATCATTCTTAAGTGTAAGACCTAATTCTTCGGTGAAGTAGGTGGGAACCCATGTAAGAAGACCGTAACGGCCAACGCCTGCGATAGCAGAAATTAAGCAGAAAATGAGAACCTTGGGTTCGCTGAAGAGAAGCTTGTAAGGATAGAAGAAGCCTTTCTTTGCGATTTCAGCCTCCATAGCAGCGGCGCTCTCATCGAGTGCTTTATCAGCTTCTTCGAATGCCTTAAGACCGATATCTTCGGGCTTTTCTTTGAAGAAAGCAAGGAAAGCAATAAGAATGAGAACCATGGGGATAATCGGATAACGGAAACCTGCGCGCCAACCCCATTCGGGATTAAGAATTAAGCACCAGTTAACTGTTAAGTAGGTAACTGCCTGTGCAACACCTGAGAATGCAGTTGCAAGACCTGAAGCAAAGCCGCGCTTCTCTTTAGGCCACCATTTGTTGATAACGCCAACACCGTTTGACCAAACCATTGCCTGAACGAAGCCGTTAAGACCCCAGAGTACAGCAATAACAACGAGGTTGTTCTGGAAAGAAATAAGAACATTAAGTACAGCGGAAGCTGCAACGCCGAAGGTCATAAGCTTTTTGTAGCCGAAGTATGAACCCAAACGTCCGCTAACGAGCTGACCGAAAGCATAGCACCAGAAAAGAGCAGAGGAAACAACACCGATTGTGCCAAGGTCGGAAGCAAAGTATTCCTTCATGAGCGGCATAACCAAATTGATATTCTGGCGACCGTTATAGAAGAAAAGATAGGTGAAGCCAAAGCTTAAAAGCATAAGCCAGGCATATTTTGTAAACTTTTTGAATTCTTCACTATTGTAACCGTAAGTGAATTTTTCCTTGATTTTTGTAGCCATATTTTTTCTCCTGTTTATATATTAGCCGAAGATTTTAGCGTCTGCTTCATCATAGGGGAGAATTTCGGCAGTTACACGAGCGTGGTCGTCAAGATTGTCGATTTCATCAATGTAGTAGTCTTCATAAGAGAAAGCACGAACATTGAGAGCGGGGAAGATTTCGTTAAGTGCGTTTTCTGCGTAGCACTTGTCTTCGCCTTTGTGAATGAATTCAACAACTTTGCCAATCCAAGCAGAAGCGGTAGCCTTATCTAATTTGTAGAAAGGTTGGAATGCGAAGCAGTCTTCATCGAAGATTTTGATAGAAACTTCTACAACTTTACCGTCTTGAACTCTGCCTTTAAAGTCTTTCTCAGGCAAAGCCTTCTTGAAGTTAACGGTAGCGGTGCATTTGTCTTCACAGTTAAGAACATCATGAACTAACTTGCGGTTGAAAACCAAGTCGCCATGGAAGAAACAAAGGTCGTCATCCATAAGAGCGCGAGCCAAGTACATTGAATATATGTAGTTGGTCTTGTCATAGATGTCGTTACGAACAAAACGAATGTTAAGTTCAGGGAAGTCTTTAGCTTCTTCCTTAAGTTGTTCTTCAAAAGGACCGGAAGTCACGATAAAATCCTTAATACCTTCTGCGCTTAAAATGCGAAGTTGACGGTGGAAAATGGTTTCACCGTTCTTGAGCTGTGCCATAGATTTGTGATTATTTTTGGTAAATTCGCCCATGCGGTTACCAAGACCTGAGTTGAATATAACAGCTTTCATAACTGTATACCCCTTTCAAAAAATAATTATTTGTTATTTACAACGTCAATATTATATTTAAAATCACTCTAAAAGTCAATCTTTTTATCGAAAATTGTTATTTTGCCCTTGAAAATCACCTTGTGTTGATTTATAATGGACACAGAGAGACAAAAGTGTGTCTGAAATTCGATTATATCAATTGCAATAAATACAATATTGAGAAAAGGTGATTTTATGTCGGTTGGTTCAAATATTAAAAAAAGAAGATACGAACTTCGGATGTCGCAGCAGGAGTTGGCTGACGCAATGGGCTATAAGACAAGGTCCACTATAGCTAAAATTGAATCGGGCGAAAATGATGTTTCACAGAAGAAACTTCAAAAATTTGCGGCTGTGCTTGATACGACAGTGGAATCGCTAATCACAGGGTATGCCCCCACTTATCAGCCTGTTGTGGCAGAATTTGAAAGTCCGTCATTAAAGAAAAATAAAAATGCGGTAATAATTCTTGCAGGGGGAAAGTCGGGCAGAAACAACCGCAATATACCCAATCAGTTTATAGATGTTCACGGGAAACCCATAATAGTTCACTGTATGGACGCTTATCAGGCGCATCCTTCGGTTGATGATATATATGTAGTATGTTTAAAGGGTTGGGAGGATATTGTTGGCGCCTATGCCAAGCAGTACGGTATAACTAAACTCAAAGGTCTTGTTACTGCGGGAAACAGCGGTATCGCTTCGCTTAAAAACGGTTTTGAATATATAAGGGATATGTATTCACCCGACGACGTTATTATTATTCAGGAAGCCACACGTCCAATGGTTAAAACCGAAACAATTTCAAAATTGCTTCTTGCTTGTTCTGAAGTCGGAAGTGCCACAATAAGTCATACAATGGATAACTATGTTCAGTTTGATATATCAGGGGACTATCCTGAGTATCTTGAAAGAGAAAAGATAATTGCAATGCAGTCGCCTGAAGCCCATCGACTTTCACTTTTAAAGGAAGTGTTTGAAATGGCGGAAAAGAATAAACATTCTTTTATGGAGTCGTGCTGTACAATGCTTATGTATAATCTCGGCTTTGATATAAACTTTATCGAGGGCGGAATAAATAATATTAAAATTGAGCGAGAAGAAGATATCTTAAAATTCAGCGCGTTGTGTAAATAGAAAAATAGGGCTGCCTCACTTTATCTTAGTGAGACAGTCCCTTCTGTTTTTTTATTTACCTAACATTTTGTGGACTATCGGCCAAGCAGGGTCAGCGTAGAAACGGTGGCCTTCGTGACCGATAATATGGGCACAACGCTCACCGTCGCCCATTTCTTCATAAGCCTTTTTACCGTCGGCAAATACTTTTTTAGCGGCATCAATGGGAAAGATATCGTCATCTTTTCCGTTTACTTGAATAAAGTATTTCGGATATGCCATAGCCATAAGGTCACCCATATCAAAATAGGTCGCGATATAGGGGACATAGTTGCAAGCACAGTGGTTCATAGCTCCAATAGAGTCTTTATATGTACACATAGCGCAGGACGGCATAGCGAGTTTTACACGGTCTTCCAGTGCGGCAATATATGCTGTAGCGGTACCGCCGCCCGAGTTGCCCATACAGCAAATGTTGTTTATATCAACGCGGTCAGCAAAATTTTGCTCCATAACATCTAAAAGACGAGCAAAGTCCCATACACGCTCACCTATTGTAGTTCTGCCCATAAGGAAGTTTGTAACAGCCGATTCGTAACATTGGGGGTTATAATTGTTGCAGCTGACTTCGCCGAAATTTCTCATTTCGAGTGCAACTGCGGCAAAACCTTCCTTTACTGCGCGGATACAGTAGTCGCGGTCTCCTGTTTCAATATCTTCTTTATCGCAGGGGAATTTAGGACGCGCGAGAGAAACGTGCATCCCCATGGAGTGACCTTGCATACAAACTATAACAGGCGGATTTTTAATACCAATAGGTAATAAAAGGTGACAGGGTACACGGTAACCCTCTTCTGATTGGAAGGTAAAGCGGATTTCGGTGAAATCTTCGTGCTTTTCTTCAAATTCAATTTTAAGGTCGCTGTCACAAAGAGTGAATTTGTCCATACCCAAAAGACCACGGAGAATTTCTTTGGCTTTTGGTTGCCATTCTTTTAAATTCTCACCCTTATAAGCGAAATTCGGTTCGCATTTTTGAATAAGTTCTTTTGTAAATTCGTATGTATTTTTCATAACGAAACTCCTTTGGAAGTTTTAATTGTTTTTTGATTTTCTGATATCGAAAACGGCTATGAGAACGCTTGCAAGTATTACAAGCGCTGTTCCGAACACCGTTGCAAGTGTTATTTTTTCACCAAGGAATAAAACACCTAAAAAAATGCTTGTGATGGGCTCCAATGTGCTTAAAATCGAAGCACGCTCACCGCCTATTATAAATGTGCCCGCCTGAAAAAGTACAACTGCGCCTGTTGTGATAAGAATTGCGAACAAGAAGCACAAAAGCCAGCCTGTAAGGCTTTTTGGTATTGTCAGACTGTTGGTAATAATACAAACCGCAAATAAAACAAAGCTGTTTATAAGAGCAACGTAAAAACTGAATAAAAATCCCGAAATTTGCTTATATTTAAAGTTGGAAAGCAAGCAAACATATATTGCGTATGTAATACCCGATACAAGCGCGAGAACACTTCCGCGCCAATCAAGACTAACACCTGGGGTATAGAAAAAACAAATTCCGAAAACACAGATTATAACACACAAAAGATTTTTGAAATCCACCCTTTGTTTCATAAATAAAATTCCGAAAAGTATTACTACAGCAGGATAGATAAAATGAAAAACGGTAGAAGTGCTTGAAGGGATAAAATTGTAAGAACTGAAAAGCAAAAGCGGAGTTACACAACAACCTAAAACAGCTATAATGCTGATTGAAGGCAGGGCTTTTTTGAAAACTTTTAAAGTTTTGCTTTGACGGTAAGCCAAAAATGCCATAACGGGCAAGGCTAAGAAATTGCGGAAAAATACAAGCGATATAGAGTTGACACCGTCTGCATAAATATGTTTTGCCATAAGGGGCATGCTTCCGTATATTACGGCGCTTAAAATGGCAAAAAAATAGCCTTTTATAAGTTTGCTGTTTTGCATAATATCCTCCCGATTCAAACTTAAGTCAATTATATCAAACCGTAATTTAAAAGTAAAGGTGAATATTGGTATTTTTGTGACGGATATTCGCGATTTTGTGACTTTTTTAAAAATGGGTTTATTTTTGAAAAAATATGTGTTATACTTTATTTAATAAACCAATGAGGTGAATAATATGAAAAATTATGTTGGTAATTCATTGCAGGTTAAAGGCGCCGAGCGTTACATATTACAAGGTGGCAAAGGCGAAGGAATGCACTTTGTATATGTAAGAAACGGTTTGGGTCTTGAAGCCTGGATTTCGGTTGACCGCGCAGGCGATATTTCCCGTATCAGCGTTGACGGCAAGAATATGGGATTTTTCTCTCCTTGCGGCTATGTTGCTCCCCAGTATTATGATAAGGACGGTCTTGGTTTCCTTAAGTCATTTACAGCAGGCTTTATCACAACCTGCGGTCTTACACAGGTGGGCTCGCCTTGTGAAGATGACGGTGAAGTTTTACCGCTTCACGGCACAGTTTCGCATATCCCTGCAGACAACTGTGTTATCGAAGAAGACAGCGAAGGAGTTACAGTAAAGCTTAAGGTTATTGACGGTATAATTTTTGGTAAAAAGTTAGTGCTTAACCGTACATACCGTTTTTCTTATAGCGAAAATACCTTCGAAATGAGCGATACCGTTGTAAACGAAGGCGACAGACAGTCACCTTATATGATAATGTATCACTGCAATATGGGTTATCCGCTTCTTACAGAAAACAGCATTATTAAAATTCCCCATAATTCCCAAGAACCGAGAGATGACCACGCCGCTAAATATATGGATTCGGCACTTATCCCCGAAGTTCCCCAACCGCAGTATCAGGAGCGTTGCTACTACTATGATGTAAAGGCAAATGACGGTGTTGCCAAGGTTGGTATATACAGTACTGATGCCAATATTGGTATGGTTATGTCTTACGACAAAACTACTCTTGACCGCTTTACTCAGTGGAAGATGATGGGTGAAAAGGACTATGTTATGGGTCTTGAACCCGGCAACTGCAATTCTGACGGTAGAGATATCACTCGTGAAAAGGGAATTCTTAAATTCTTAGAACCCGGCGAGAGCGGCACTACCGCACTTAAGTTCAGCTTCATTTCCGAAAAGGACGAGTTTGAAAGCAATTTTTAATGTAATAACGTGAAAAGAGCGCCTACCTGAAAAGTAGGTGCTCTTTTTAGATGATGGTGCACCTAACAGGAATCGAACCTGCACCGAGTTGCCTCGACTAGAACCTGAATTTTATAAATGGGTGTGCCGCCAAGTCCCCACGAGTCCCTTGCAGTCCCCTACGAATCCCTTTATTTATGCGGGTTTTTGACCAAAAACTCCCCAAAGCCACTAACCGTGCGCCCTGCACGGTTTTTCTCATTTTTCGGATATTTGTTAGAACATTTTTAGAAGCGTTTCATTAGAACCGTGTTCTAATTCATAGATTTTTCGCTAAAAAAAGATGCCACTTTTTGCCCTTCTAACAAAGGAACTAAAAAGAATCATAAAAATCTCAAGCGTTGTCACCAAATTCTAACGTTTTTCTAATCACCATAGAATCCCAAACTTATTGGCAGCATAAAAATTTTTTTCATTTGGCTATGTAGGGTTATGGTATGGTTATGTGTTTTTATAGTAATGAAACCCCTTGATACAAGGGCTTTTGAGCCTCTTTGAGCGATTGACAAGGCGTGTCGAATATTGTATAATATGAACGGTGCTTCGCACCCTTAGAGGCTACCATAACGGTAGGCGGTTAGCCCTTCTT
>CAYQFW010000036.1:0-8440 GCA_964416955.1 uncultured Ruminococcus sp. | reverse complement strand
TTTATGTGGTCGTAGCGGTATTTACCGCTATTTCTAAAATACTGTGCCACCGATAAAGTGGCTGTTTGTAAGGGAGCTGAGCCACATCGCGCGATAACGCACCGGTTTGCGCGCACATATTATTATATATTTATAAAGATAAAATGTCAATCTTTTTTTAAAGATTGACATTTATTTTTACTTATTTTTAAGATTATTGAGTGCTTCAAGCATTTTTGGATAAATTTTGTCCCCTATTTCATTTGTATTCATACCCTCAAACTCTTCAGGGTAAATTATATCCACAATGCAAAAATCAACTTCACACCCACGCCAAATCATTCTTTTAGGGATTTCGCGTGTACCGTTAATAGCGCAAACTACAATCGGCACATTAGCTTTTAATGCAATCTTAAACGCACCGTTTCTAAAGGGCAAAAGCTCACAATTTTTACTTGTATATCCTTCAGGGAAAACCGCTATAGAAGCCTTTTTCTCTTTGATAATCTTTATAGCGTTTATTATAGTCTTAACCGCTTCACGATTATTCTCTCTATCAATAGGCAAACCGTAAAGCTTATGCATTATCTTGCCGATTAAAGGCATTTTTTTATAGATTTCCTTTTTGCCGATAAAACCTATATTATTATCGGGAAAAACCGACCATATAATTGCAGGGTCAAAATTATGCTGATGGTTGCAAACAAAAAGCATTTCACGGTCGGTAGGCACTTCTTCGGGCGATATTCCGCTAACATTTATCTTTACCCGCGCCAAAGACACTATTAAAGGTAAAGTGGCTTTTAAAACAAAGCGGTAATACTTTGCACCCTTATCCTGACTTGATTTAAAGCTGACGAAAGCAAACGAAAGTAAAAACCATGCCAAATGCAAAATTACAAGCACCAGAAAAAAACCAATAACTAAAAGCGGCACCAGATACCAAGAATAATTCTCACGAAGTATTGGATAAAAATTGTCAAGAAAGGGTATCAGCACAACGCTTAACACCAGATATACATAAACCATTTTAAACCTCAATTTTGTTTTCTAACAATACCATATTCATCATAAAAATTAAAATACGGACAATTAAAAGTTTGGGAAGTCAAAAAACGATGCATTTCGTCTTCATCTAAATTCACTTCACAAAAATAGCAATCTGTTTCTTCATCATAAACATAATTTGAACAATTTTCACAGTTAGTTTTTTTCATAAAATCACCTACTGTGTTGTTGTATTATCAGACGAAGTTTCCGTTTCTGAAGAAACCGATGTATCTGAAGAGGACTCTTGAGCAGAAGAGATTTGGCTCGATGAAGATTCCAAACTTGAAGACGCCTGACTTGAAGATTCCGCACCCGAAGAAACAACCTCGCTTGAAGAAACCTGTATATTTGAAGATTCTTGACTTGACGAAGATTCCGAACTTGAAGGTGAAACTTCGCTTGAAGACTGAACCTTACTCGAAGAAGCAACTTCACTTGAAGAAGATTTATTGCTCGAAGAAGTCTTTTCGCTTGAAGATGTCTTTTCGCTTGAAGATGTCTTTGACGAACTTTGTGTCTTACTTGAAGAAGTTGTCTTATCGGAAGAGCCTTGATTTGAACCGACGCTTTCGGTTGTGCTGCTTGCCTGTTCTTCCTTACCGCTTGCCGTTGTACTTGAAGTTACAGCCGTTCCGTTACGTTGAGCGTACCAATCATTTTTGCTAATGCCGTTGGCTTCAACATATTCTTCGGGAGTAATATTTTCATAAAAGAATGCATGCAAAACATTTGTTGCGAATTCCAAATCATAATATACACAAGAACCCACACGAGAAATTGTGGGAGCCTTCATTTGATATTCCGAAAGTGGCATTCTTGACTGTTCAAATGTGGGAGATTTCAATAACACATCAAAAGCCAAGCCCATAATTTCGGTATATGAAAGCGAAGTTTCTGTATAAGGAATGAGTGCTTTTACAAGTTTAACATATTGCGATTTTGGAAGAGTTAAAGCCTTGTTAAAAAGTTGCTCCATAACATAACGTTGACGGTCGGTTCTGCCAAAATCATTATTAGTACCCCAAATATTTTTAAATTTACGAATTCTCGAATACGCAACAGCCTGAACACCGTTAAGATGGTGCTTGCCTTCGGTTTTGATATAATAACTTTCGGGGTCGATACCAAGAGTTTCGCATTGTCGCTTTACAAGACCGTTAAAACCGTCTGTATGATTTGTTGAAACTTCTTCGTATGTAAGTTCGGCATCAATACCGCCCACCGCATCAATGATTTCAGCCATACCATAGAAATTAACCGTTGCATATTCAGAAATATCCAGTCCGAAATTCTGGTTAATTGTCTTAATTGCAAGTTCGGGTCCGCCTGAAGCGTAAGCGCTATTGATTTTATTATAAGTTTTCACACCGTTCTTTTCAATGGTAACCAAAGAATCGCGCATTATAGAAACAATTTTCACTGTTTTGGTTTCAGTGTTCACACTAAGCACCATAATACTATCAGAATTACCCTTCATAGATTTTGTGCTTCTGGTATCAACACCAAAAAGTGCAATATTAACAATTTTTTTATCAATAACATTTTGAAAACCCAAATCATCAGGATTTCCTGTAATGCTGTTATAATTATATCCCAATCCCGTAGTCATAACTATTAAGACTGCCACAACCAAAGCTAACACGGAAGAAACCGAAACACAGGTAACTTTTTGCCACTTTTTAAGCTTACTCCACCAACCCGAAATTGCCAAACCTATCTTTTGAAAAAATCCCGCAATGCCACGTTTTTTCTTCCTGAAACGGTTACTTTTGTAAGAATTATCAATTTCTGCCAAGTCAAAATCTTCAGGGACTTCAACTATTTTAAATCCGTTATTATTGTTTTCCATAATCCACCTTTAATTCTGCAAAAGAGTTTTATAAATATCGCCTTTTTTTATACCTGTAAGGTTTGCGGCTTCCTTTGCCGCAAAAGAAGTTGACTGTCCTTTTGAGACAATTTCTTTTGCTATTTCTACCGCTTCTTCCAATGTATATTCCTTTTTCTCCTCTTTGGCGCCGCTGATTATAAGCACAAATTCACCGCGCGGAGTGTTTTCGGTATAATATTCCAAAGCACCGCTAAGTGTTGTATGAAAAACAGTTTCGTGAAGTTTGGTAAGCTCCCTTGCAATAGCAATGTCACGTTCACCGAAGACTGCGAGCATATCACCAAGAGTTGCAAGTAATTTGTGCGGAGCTTCATAGAAAACCATTGTACGTTTTTCTTCTTTTAGCTCTTGCAAATGAAGTCTTCTGCCGTTTTTTTGCGTGGTTAAAAAGCCTTCAAAACAAAATCTTCCGGAAGGCTTACCCGAAATAGCAAGTGCTGTGGTGATAGCACTTGGCCCCGGGACTGACTCAACAGGAATATTGTTCTCATAACAAAGCCTTACCAAATCTTCGCCCGGGTCGGATATAGCGGGCATACCTGCGTCAGACACAAGCGCACAGGTTTCCCCTTTTTGTAACCGTTCGAGAATGAGATTACCCTTGCTTGCCTTATTATGCTCATAATAAGCAAGCATTTCTTTCTTTATATTAAAGTGATTAAGAAGCTTTACGGTAACTCGGGTATCTTCAACCGCCAAGAAATCTGCTTTTTCAAGCGTTTCAATTGCACGCGGACTAAAATCCCCAAGATTACCTATCGGCGTACCTACAACATAAAGCTTACCCGACATTTATAAATACGCCTCCTTATAAGCGCCGTAAATATCTATCATTTCTTTAGAAAATTTACCGTCTTCTTCAACATAAAGCGTTGGCTCTATACGAAGACCTATTTTACCGCAACGTCTGCCTTCTACAAGCACAAGCCAGGGTTCTTCACCCTTTCTCTGACAAACAAGGCGGAGTCTTTTAGGCTCTACCTTACATTCGCTCATCAAATTCATAAGTTCACTTAGTCTTTCAGGGCGATGGCACATACAAAGTCTGCCGCCCGTTTGCAAAAGCTTAGCCGAAACGGTGACAATATCACGCAAAGTACACTCAATTTCGTGGCGCGCAACCCTTTCGCGCTCGCCAACATTTTCAAGCCCTGCGCCCGAAGCCTTATATGGCGGGTTGCAGGTAACAAGGGTGTGACACCCGAACTCAACCTTGCCTTTTAAGGCTTTAAGGTCACAATTTATTGCAGTAAATTTTGTGAGATTTAAGTCTTCCTTGGTCTTTTGTGCCAAAGCGATAGCCTGCTCGCTTATATCTACACCCGTAGCACTCGCCAACTTTCCGTCGCGAAGCATTAAAAAGGGTATAATTCCGCAACCCGTACCCAAATCTACCATTTTATCGTTTTGGCGTGCTGCGGCAAAATTGCTAAGCAATACCGCATCGGTACCAAAGGTGTGGTGCTCATTCACGTAAAGATAAAAATCTTTACCAAGCGGTTCTTTTTTTAACTTCTGCTCCATTTTACGCCTTGGGGGGTATCTTCAAGAATGATACCCATTTCTTTTAATTTATCACGAATTTCGTCAGCAGTCTTAAAGTCTTTAGCCTTACGGGCGGCAGTACGCTTTTCGATAAGCTCTTCAATCTCGCTGTCGAGAACCTCTTCCTTACGGTTATAAACAAGACCTAAAACACCAGTTAATTGGTCGAATATATCGGCACAAGCAAGCAAGGTTTCCTTCTTTGCGCCTGCAGCTATTATGCTGTTGATATCGCGCACAAGCACAAATATTGCAGCCAAGGCATCGGCGGTATTAAGGTCGTCTTCCATAGCGGTAATAAATTCGTTCTTGCGTTCTTGGATAAACGCGGGAATTTCGCCGCCTTCTTCTGCATTTCGAATGGCAAAATCAATATTATCACGGCAGGTATAAAGACGCTCAAGCGAATTTTTAGCCTGTTCGATAATATCAACCGAGTAGTTAATAGGGCTTCTGTACTGCGAAGAAATAAGGAAATAACGGATAGGCTCGTAACCGAATTTATCGGCAACATCGCGTACAGTAAAGAAGTTATTTAAAGATTTCGACATCTTGTGATTGTCAACATTGATAAAGCCGTTATGCATCCAATAATGCGCAAAGTCACAGCCGTTAGCGGCTTCACTCTGTGCAATTTCGTTTTCGTGGTGGGGGAAGATTAAATCAAGACCGCCGCAATGGATATCAATGGTCTTACCGAGATATCTTCCTGCCATAGCCGAGCACTCAATATGCCAACCGGGTCTTCCCTTGCCCCAGGGAGACTCCCAGAAAGGCTCGCCCTCTTTTGCACCTTTCCAAAGGCAAAAGTCCATAGGGTCTTCCTTAATTTCAGCACCGCCGTCAACACGGTTGCTGGCACCCTCCGCCAAATCTTCAAGCGGTTGGTGAGAAAGCTTGCCGTATTCGTCGAACTTTTTAGCGCGGTAATATACGTCACCGCCAGCTTCGTAAGCATAACCCTTTTCGATAAGAGCAGAAATAATGCCTTGAATTTCAGCAATGTTATCGGTAGCGCGGGGGTGAACAGTTGCTTCGCGGACATTAAGTCCCTTAGCATCGGTCCAGAATTCACCAATAAATCTTTCAGCAACTTCGGGTACAGTAATACCTTCGGCGTTAGCCTTGTTGATAAGCTTATCGTCGATATCGGTAAAGTTCTGAACAAAGTTTACCTTAAAGCCGCGCCATTCAAAATAACGGCGCAAAACATCGAACACGCAAAGCGGACGCGCGTTACCGATGTGAATATAGTTATAAACCGTAGGTCCGCAGGCGTAAATTTTCACTTCGCCTTCGTTTATCGGTTTAAAATCGTCTTTTTGGCGGGTTAATGTATTAAAAATTTTCATTAGTTTTTCTCCTTCAAAATTGCTTCAAGCTCTACAATACGGCTTTCGAGTGAATCCATTTTTTGTTTTACAGGGTCGGGTATATGAATCTGGTCGAGCGCTACGCGCTTGCCGTCCTGACGCACAACACGTGCAGGAACACCCACAACGGTCGAATTGGGAGGTACTTCTGCCAAAACTACCGCACCTGCCGCAACGCGAGAATTATCCCCGATTTTAAAAGGACCTAAAACCTTTGCGCCCGCGCTTATCATAACATTGTTACCAATGGTTGGGTGACGTTTACCTGTATCCTTACCCGTACCACCAAGGGTTACTCCTTGATAAATAAGCACATCGTCGCCAATCTCGGTAGTTTCACCAATAACCACACCTGTTCCGTGGTCAATAACAAGGCGACGGCCAATTGTGGCGCCAGGGTGAATTTCAATACCGGTTTTGCGCGCCGCTCTTTGCGATACAAGACGCGCTAAAAACATCATATTATGCTTGTAATAAAAATGCGCTCTTCGGTGCATTCTTATTGCTTTAACGCCTGGATAAAGGAAGAAAACTTCCCAAAAGCTTCGCGCCGCGGGGTCACGCTCACGAACGGCGTTTACATCTTCTCTTAATCTTTCGAACAAGTCGGTCACCTACTGTTTATTTTGCATTTGCGATATACTGTCTTCCGCCCCAGATGTAAATTGCGCCCGAAATAACGCAAAGCACAGCCGAGAGCCAGAATAAAGCAATAATAATTATATCAAGTATTGCAAAGGTTTCGCTTGCAAGCGGATAGAATTCATTTAAAGCATATACCGCAAGCGCCAAAATAATACCTGCCATTTGGCTTACTGTTTTGCATTTGCCCCACATATTTGCCGCTACAACCTTACCGCCTGCCGTAACTGCTACAAGACGGATGGAAGAAACTGCAAATTCGCGGAAAAGCACGATAAATGTAATAACCACTATCTGCCAACTGAATTTACCGCCGCCGTAAACAAACATAAAACCAAGATAAGCTGAAGTTGTGAGCATTTTATCAGCCAGCGGGTCCATAAACTTGCCGAAATCGGTTACCATATTGTATTTGCGCGCCATCTGACCGTCTATCATATCGGTAAGTGAAGCCGCTATGAAAAGAACGAGCGAAATCAGATAATGATACGGAAAATCAATAAGCATTGTTGCCATAAAAACGGGGGTTGCAATCATTCTTGCTAATGTTAGTTTATTCGGGGTGTTCATTCTTCCAATTCTCCTAACAAATCATATTCTATACAGTCATTTATTCTGACCTTTACAAAATCTCCTATCACAAGCGGACGATTTGACATAAAGAAAATCTTTCCGTCAACCTCGGGTGCGTCGGCGACTGTTCTGCCAAAATAACATTTTATATAATCGTCCCAGCCTTCAATTACCGCTTCGGTAACTGTGCCGATTTTTTCTTCGTTTTTCTCGGCGGCGATGGTGGTTTGCATATCCATTATATTTTCCATACGCGAAACCTTAGTCTGTTCGTCAACCTGATTTTCAAATTCCGTCGCCAAAGTATCTTCTTCAGCCGAATAAGTAAAGCAACCTAATCTGTCAAAACGGGTGGCCTTTACAAATTCAGCCATCTCGCAAAACTGCTCTTCGGTTTCGCCAGGGAAACCTGTTATAAAGGTTGTGCGCAGAGTAATTTCAGGAACTTTTGCGCGAATTTTCTTAATAAGAGTTGTTAGACTTTCTTTATCGCCCTTGCGGTTCATTTTCTTTAAAATCTCACCGTTTACGTGCTGAAGCGGGATATCTAAATACTTTACAAGTTTTTCTTCGCTTGCAAGCACTTCCAAAAGCTCGTCATCAATTTTATCGGGATATGTATAAAGAGTTCTTATCCAATGGAGTTTTTCTATTTTGCAAAGTTCACGAAGAAGTGCCGCCAACATCGGCTTGCCGTAGATATCTGTTCCGTAAGCAGTAGTGTCCTGCGCTACAACAATAAGCTCTTTAACGCCGTTCTTTGCCAATTGAGTAGCTTCGGCTACACATTCTTCAATAGTACGGCTACGAAGTTTTCCGCGAATTTTAGGGATAGCACAATAGGTACAGCAGTTGTCACAACCGTCAGCAACCTTTAAGTAGGTGCTAAACGGATAACCGCCCAAAATGCGCTTGCCGTTTAAATCTAAATTGGTTTTTTCACCAAAAGAGTTTTGGCAGTTGCCTTCGATTGCATTTTTTACAATCTCGGCAATTTTACTGTTAGAGCCAATACCGACACAAACGTCTACTTCGGGGATTTCTTCGGTGACATCGTCTTTATAGCGCTCAGCAAGACAGCCTGTGACTATAAGCGCTTTCAGATTACCCTCATTCTTATATTTTGCGGCTTCTAAAATATTTTCAATAGCCTCTGCCTTGGCATCTTCAATAAAACCGCAGGTGTTTATTATAATTGCATCTGCCTGCGCTTCTTCAGAACAAATTTCAAACCCTGCTTCTCGCAAGGAATAAAGCATCATTTCGGCATCAACCTGATTTTTAGGACAGCCGAGCGATACCATACTTACTTTATACATAATCTTCCTCTGATTCTTCTATATAACTTTTTAAAGCCTCTCTTACCGCACTATAGGAAAAACCTTTT